>NZ_CP038145.1:950000-1250000 GCF_004519515.1 Actinobacillus indolicus
TAGTCCTTAGACATTACGCGGTATTAGCTACAGTTTCCCGTAGTTATCCCCCTCCATAAGCCAGATTCCCAAGCATTACTCACCCGTCCGCCACTCGTCAGCAAGAAAGCAAGCTTTCTCCTGCTACCGTTCGACTTGCATGTGTTAAGCCTGCCGCCAGCGTTCAATCTGAGCCATGATCAAACTCTTCAATTCAAAAAGTTTAATCGCTCAATATGTACTGACTATAAAAAATCACATTAATATGAATTTCAAGTTAAGCACTTATCAAGACTTCAAAATTAAAAAAATATTTTCAAACAAAGTCAATCAACAAGTGCCCACACAGATTGTCTGATAAATTGTTAAAGAGCAAAAAAGAACGACGCACTGTCAAATTTAACTACTCACAACAGCGCGTCGTTGTGTGGTGCGCATTATAGAGAAATCTCAAACCAACGCAAGTACTTTTTTTAAAGTTTTTTTCTAAATGTTTTGTTTTTCACCAAAAATTAAAAACCACAAGATGTAACCTATTGATTTTAAATAAAATTATTTTTCAACAAAATTCAGTATATTTAAGCGTTTAAATCCCCAATTCTGCATTACCTTTTCTCTTTTTAGGAAGTCTTCATTATTTTGCGTACAAAATGCCTGATTTTCTTTGTTTTCGTTATCCACTTTAATCTTTACATCTTGTAACAAGCTCACCACACGGTTCGCAATCCCATTGCCTGGATCAACAAAAAAACTCACTCGTGGTAATAGTTGTTGCAACTCTTCTTTGACTAATGGGAAATGTGTACACCCTAAAATCACCGTGTCTAATGTCGGGTGTGATTGCCATTCTGCAACAACTTTTTGCAGACGTTGCATATCCACCGAACCCGTTTGCTGTTTTTCTTCGACAATTTCCACCAAGTCCGTTGAACCAATACGTTCTACCACACACTCTTTTGCATAGCGTTCAATCAACTCATCAACATAAGGGCGTGTTACCGTGCCTTTGGTTGCAAGCAAGCCAATGGTTTTAGTTTGGGAAATTTGGGCAGCAGGTTTAATCGCAGGCACAGTCCCGACAATCGGCATTGCAAACCGTTCTCGCAAGGCAGGTAGCACCACCGTACTGGCAGTGTTACAAGCGACAACCACCATATCAAGCGGATAGTTTTCTGCAATTTTTTGCACAATACTCACCGCTCGTTCGATCAGCACCGCTTCTGATTTTTCAGAATAAGGGAAATACGCATTGTCAAAACAGTAGAGATAATGGGCATCTGGCAGACTTTCACGAATGGCATCGTAAATAGTCAAACCGCCCATTCCTGAGTCGTAAAGAAGAATTGTTGGTTTCATTATATTTCGTACTTAAAGAAATTCGGACGAATGCTACGCCTTTCTTGATGTGGTTTCAAATGAAAATTGTGGCAAAAACAGCTCTCGAATTTCTAACGGATAACCTTTGAGTAGCAACGTTGAACGGCGAGCATATAAGCCTGTCTGTTTGTCTTGACACCATTCCAAAGTTAAACGCTGTGGATTTTGTGGGAACAGCCACAAACCAATGGGATTATCCCCTAGGGTTAAAACGGCTTGTGCCACATTCTTAATCGTGTCTTCCGCTAATAATGTTTGAGCAAAAATCCACGCATTGTCGTCACCGTTTAACACCACTTCTCGCACCCACATTTTTGCAAAATGTTGCTCAAAACCGACCGCTTGCCAGCCCTGTTGCACCACATCAACGGATAGCCTTTGGCAAATTTGTTGCAACTTTTCAGTTAAAGAGTTCGTATGTAACAGCCATTCTGCAACTTGGCTTGGCAAACCCGTTTCCGCCGTTTGCCAAGCAGATGTGGCTAATAAGGTTCGATACTGCTCGAAATCCTGCATTTAAGCCCCTAGCTGTTTGAGCAAAATCTGCTCTAACACATCATAGCCTTGCTGAGTAAAGTGCAATCCGTCGTGACACAGATTTAAGTCCAATTTGCCTTCTTCGTTAGCAAAGACATTCCACGTTTTCACATAACGAATATCGGCAGGACAATGTGCTTCAAAATATTGATTTAACGCCAAAATTGCAGGGTTATCCGTGGTTGCAATGTTATTCACAGGGGTGGCTTCTAATAAATAGTAGCGAGATGTCGGAGCTAACGTTTTAAAGGCAGACACAATCTCATTAATCCAGTCTAACACTTGCTTCGGCGAATAATCAGGTTCTTTTACAATGTCATTCACCCCTAAAAAGATAAACACATCTTCGCCTAACTGTTTGATTAAATTACCTTTAACAATCACATCAAGGTATTGACGGGTGCTAGTACCAGATAACCCTAAATTTGCCACCGTTTTACCTGCAATATTCGGCGTGCCTTGTTCCATATCAGACCACATATCAAATAGTGAGTGACCAACAAGGGTAATTTGAGCTGTTTTATCAAACTCAGCCTGTTTGCTTAATGCTCTGTCTAAAATATCTTGATCTGTTTTCATTAGTTCTCCTTTTTGTAAAAAATTCGCAAATCTCACCGCTTACGCATTGCTATAAACCGTCTTTTCATCAAGCCAACGGCGAATTAACAGTTTAGCTGTATCGGGATATTTCAAAGTTAGCTGTTTGGCGTAGTTCTGCACCAACGGGATCATTTTACGATCTCGCATTAAATTCGCAATTTTGAACTCCGCCATACCTGTCTGTTTTGTGCCTAACACTTCACCCGGTCCACGAATTTCCAAATCTTTTTCAGCAATCACAAAACCGTCTTGACTATCTCTCAGCACCTGTAACCGCTTAGATGAAATTTTACCCAATGGAGCTTTGTACATCAAGACACAATGGGAAGCCGTCGCTCCACGCCCAACACGCCCACGCAGTTGGTGCAACTGTGCCAGCCCCAAACGCTCCGAGTTTTCGATAATCATCAAACTGGCATTCGGCACATCTACACCGACTTCAATCACCGTTGTTGCCACCAATAAATCAATATTTGCTGCCTTAAATTCCGTCATAATCGCTTGTTTTTCTTGTGGTTTCATTCGCCCGTGAACCAAGCCAATCCGCAAATCGGGCAAGACACGTTGTAAATCTTCGGCAATCGCTGCTGCCGCTTGTGCTTCTAACACTTCCGACTCATCAATCAGCGTACAAACCCAATAGGCTTGGCGTTTTTCATTTTTACAGGCTTGATAAACACGGCGAACCACTTCATCTCGACGATCTTCCGAAATCGCCACCGTCGTAATCGGCGTTCGCCCCGGGGGAAGCTCGTCAATAATGGATGTATCTAGATCCGCATAGACGGTCATCGCCAAGGTGCGTGGAATAGGCGTTGCGGTCATAATCAACTGGTGCGGATAGATATCGCCCTTCGCCCCTTTTTCGCGTAAGGTTAAACGTTGATGCACGCCGAAACGGTGCTGTTCATCAATAATCACAAGAGCAAGATGATGAAATTCCACCTGATCTTGAAACAGGGCGTGCGTGCCGATAATCATCTGCACATCGCCATTTTTAATCGCTTCCAACTGTGCCGTTCTCGCTTTACCTTTCACCTTGCCAGCTAACCAGCCCACTTCAATCCCAAACGGTTTGAGCCAATTGGCAAAATTATGGGCGTGTTGCTCGGCAAGGATTTCGGTCGGCGCCATTAACGCTACCTGTTTACCATTGTCAATCGCCAGTAGTGCTGCCAATGCTGCCACAAGGGTTTTGCCTGAACCCACATCGCCTTGCACCAGTCGCATCATCGGGAAAGGTTTCGCCAAATCCTGTTCAATCTCTGCGGTTACACGACTTTGGGCGTTGGTCGGCTGAAACGGCAAAGTCGCCAAAAAGCGTTGTTTTAAATCGGTTTGATAACGTAGCGGTTCAGCAAAATGTTGTTGCACGCCCATTCGCACCTGTTGCATTGCCAAATTATGTGCCAACAACTCTTCAAAAATCAGCCGTTTTTGTGCAGGGTGTTCGCCTTTATCTAACAATTCAGACGACACACTCGGCGGCGGTCGATGTAACAACTGCAAGGCTTCTTTTAAGCTATATTTATGCGGATTAAATTCATCGGGAAGTAATTCTGCCACTTGCACACGCTCAAGTAACGCCAAGGCTTGATCGGTTAATTTACGCAAAGAAGCTTGTTTCAAGCCTTCGGTTGTTGGATAAATCGGTGTCAATGTTTCCGCCAGTTCAAGCGGTTGGTTTCCCCGAATAATTTGATATTCAGGATGATGAATTTCTGCCATAAAACGACCGCGTTTAATCTCGCCAAAGGCTTTGACCCTTACGCCAGTCGCCAAACTGTTTTTCATTCCCGCATTGAAATTAAAGAATTTCAGGGTAATTTTGCTTGTTCCGTCAGAAATCGTGGTACTTAAAATCGGACGACGACCGAATTGTACTTCCGTCAGTTGCACAAAGCCTTCAACCGTCGCAAAACTTTCAGGACGAACATCCGCAATCGGCGTGATCCGAGTACGGTCTTCATACCGCATAGGCAAATGGAATAGCAGATCTTGCACGTTATTAATGCCGATCCGACTGAGTTTCTCTGAAATCGCCGCTCCAACCCCCGAAAGGGCGGTTAGCGGTACACCGTCTAATAGTTGTTGGCTCATTGCAAAATTTTTGTAAGAAATGACCGCTTGATTGTATAAAAGAACAAAGGGTGCCGCAATGGCACCCTGATAGGATTTGCAAATTATCCAGCTGATCTCACCGCTTGTACCACGCCGGTAAGATGGCTGAGTTTAGCTAAAATGTCATTGAGATGGGCTTTATCTTTTACACTTACTAGCAATTTCACTTGATACACACCACCTTCTCGCTGTTGGCTGTGAATATCAAGGATATTGCTGTTCATTTTGGCAATCGCAGAAGTAATCCCTGCAAGAATGCCTTGTTGATTGAGAATATCGACCACGATTTCTGCTTCAAATTCAACGGATTTATCTTTGGCAATTTCCCAACTTACAGGCATATAGTGACGATGATCGGTGACGGCATCTTTTACATTTTTGCAGGTTAAACAGTGAACCATTAGCCCTTTGCCCGAACTGATATGAGCGATGATTTCATCCCCCGGCACAGGCAAACAGCATTTCGCAAAGCTAATCAAACCGCTATCTACACCCTGAATTGCAAGGGGTTGATTATTTTCGGGGTTGCCGTCCGTATCAATCTCTAGAGTTTTACCTGATAAACGTTGAGCCACCACGCCACTAATCTGATTGCCCAAACCGATTTCGGCTAACAGATCATCAAACTGCTCTAACTTCAAATCCGTCAGTACATTTTCTATTACAAGCGGGTCAATTTGCTCAAAACTTTGCAAATTGAGTGACAATAATAATTGTCGTCTACCAAGTGAAATCGCTTCTGTACGTTGCTGGCGTTTTAAAGTATTTCGAATACAAGAGCGTGCTTTTGCCGTCACTACAAAGTTTAGCCACAATGCATTTAAACGTGGACTTTCTGCCGTTTGAATTTCAATGGTTTGCCCTGATTGCAACGGTTGAGAAAGTGGATACGGCTGATGATCGACCACTGCACCAATACAGCGGTCGCCCACATCGGTATGTACCGCATAGGCGAAATCCACTGCCGTCGCATTGGCTGGAAGCTGTACGATACGACCTTTCGGGGTAAAGACGTAGATGTCGCTTGAGAACAGATCGGATTTAACGTTTTCGATAAACTCCGCTGAGTTGCCTGCACTTTGTTGCATTTCCACGATACTTTTGAGCCATTGCTGCGCACGGACTTGTACACTCATATTGGCTTGCTCTTGATACCCCCAGAAAGCCGCCACACCAAGACGTGCAGCCTGATCCATCTCTTCTGTACGAATTAATACATCCACAGGCACACCTTTATGCCCAATCATAGAAGTATGCAACGATTGGTAGCCATTGGTTTTCGGCACTGCAATATAATCTTTGACTTGGAATGGGCGTGGTTTATACAGACTATGCATTTGCCCTAAAACACGGTAGCAGTTATCAATGTTATCCACGACAACTCGGAATGAGTAAATATCTAAAATAGAATTAAAACGTTGTGCTTTTTGGCGCATACGTTCGTAAAGATAGTAGAGATGACGCTCTTTACCATAAACTCGCGCTTTGATTCCAACTTCTCCTAAACGAGCATGGATTTCTTCAGAAATGCGCTGAATCATCGCTTGGTTTGATCCCCTTGCTGTATCAACTGCCATTTTTAACACACGATAACGGTGGGGATACATCGCTTCAAGACAGAGATCTTCTAATTGATTTTTTAAATGTTCAATACCCAAACGGTGAGCCAATGGTGTGTAAATTTCGAGGGTTTCCTTCGCAATACGTTGGCGTTTATCAGGACGCAACGCCCCAAGGGTTTGCATATTGTGGGTACGGTCGGCGAGTTTGATTAATACCACGCGAACATCTTTGGTCATCGCCAAGATCATTTTTCGGAAATTTTCGACCTGTGCTTCTTGACGGGTACGGAACTTTAATTTATCTAGTTTCGATACACCTTGCACAATTTCAGCAGTACTGGTGCCAAACTCTGCGGCAAGTTGCTCTTCCGTGTAAGGTGTATCTTCAATCACATCGTGCAGTAGTGCTGCCATTACCGCTTCATGATCAAGTTTCATCTCAGCAATGATGCACGCTACAGCAACAGGGTGAGTAATGTAAGGTTCACCACTTGAACGGAATTGCCCTTCGTGTGCATGTTTTGCTACCACAAAAGCACGTTTAACCATTTCTATTTGATCAGCGGGTAAATACCCTTGAATCACACGATCAAGACTTTCAAACAGTTCCACTTTCTACTCCACCACAATGACAACAACTTAGATATTAAAGATAGATAATGTATAACGAAAAATGGACAATGAAAAGGGTAAATCCCCCATTTCATTGTCCATTTTCAACTTAACTTGATCTAATTATGAATTCGCTTGCACATCTGCAAGGAAAGAAATCGCTTCTTTTTCTGCAACTTCTTGAGCAATCGCATCAAATTTTTCTTGTTGATCCATAATTTGATTGTTGATTAAGCCTTCTTCGATCTCACGTAATGCAATCACCGTTGGCTTATCACCTTCTTCTGGGACTAACGGTTCACGTGTGTGAAGCTGTAATTGTCTTGCACGGCGAGCTGCCGTTAAAATCAAATCAAATCGGTTGCCAACTTTCTCTACTGCATCTTGTACGGTTACACGAGCCATGCTTTACTCCAAATTTTGCAAAATTCTGAACTTATAAAAGGTTGGAGATTATACAGAAGTTGTCTGATTGTCGCAATCAAATTACACCTTCATAAAAAAATTAACTTTTTTAAAAAAATTTTTATTTCTTAAGTTTTTTTTAAGATTTGCTTGGTTTAATACACATCAACGAAGGGCAACCGCCTTTCGCTATAAACATCATAACTATTTAAAATACACATTGGAGTAATCTATGAAAAAAGCAATTATCTTAACCACTTTATTAGCCGTTTCTACTGTAACTATGGCAAAAGGCGATGGCGATGATCGTCACCGTGGTGGATACCATGATGGCAAAGGTCAAACCCAACAAGGTTTCTTTGATGAAAGCCTTGCGGTAAAAACCGTTGCTGATGCCTTAAAAGCAAGTGACGACACCCCTGCATTATTAGAAGGTCAAATCGTTAAACAGCTTGATAAAGATGAATTCACCTTTAAAGATGCAACAGGCGAAATCACCATTGATGTCAGCAAACGTGCATGGCAAGGTCAAAACATCACCCCACAAGATACCATTCAAATTCGCGGTAAAGTCGATAGCGAATGGGGTAAAACAGAAGTGGATGTAAAACAAATTACGAAGAAATAATTTTCTTCAATACAAGCGGTCGGATTTGTGGAGAAATTTGCAAATCCGATTTTTATTTGTAAAAACAATTATCAAAAACATCTTACTGTATTTTTATAAAAATTTTATATAAAACAGTGAACATTATTTCAAATTACATCTCTAAGCTACGCAGTATTTTTTGATAAGGTTTATCTATGTTATCTTTTCTCTCGAATTGGAAATTATCTTCAACAACACTTAATTTACTTGTTTCCCTCTATTTTACCCTTGCATTAAATATTGGGTTTTACGAACAAGTTTTAGTAGCTCAACCCTTTACTGGACAACCAGAAAGTTATTTTTTATTAACAATTCCTTTCGTTTATTTTTTTGCACTAAATATTATTTTAAATATTTTATCTATTCCTGTATTACATAAAATTATTATTCCACTTTTAATTTTAATTAGTGCAGCAATCAGTTATAACCCACTCTTTTTTAATATCTACTTTGATGTAGATATGCTAAATAATGTATTACAAACTAATTTTGCAGAAAGCTCTCGAACATTAACCCCTTCCTTTTTATTATGGTTATTTTGTTTAGGTGTTATTCCAACTTTATTATATTTAGCGGTAGAAATTGAATATAAACCTTGGTGGAAAGAATTATTATCTCGTTTAGTGAGCATTATAATTTCTATTATTGTTATTCTCGGCGTTGCTAAATTTTATTAGCAAGATTATGCCTCTTTTTTCCGTAATAATAAAAGTTTGCCACATTTAATTACGCCCTCTAACTTTGTCGCATCGAGTATTAAGAAAATTCGTCATGCTTACCGTGATAATTTGCCATACACTCAACTTGGGCTTGATGCGACATTAGCAAAACCCGATGACTATCGCCATGTTTCAATCCTTGTTGTAGGTGAAACCACTCGCGCACAAAACTGGGGATTAAATGGCTATGCTCGTCAAACAACGCCTAAATTAGCTGCGCGTGGTAATGAAGTGATTAACTTTACCGATGTGAACAGCTGCGGCACGGCAACCGCTGTTTCTGTTCCTTGTATGTTCTCTGCATTAACCCAAGAAGAATTCAGTAATGCAAAAGCTTATAAACAGGACAATTTATTAGATATTCTGCAACGTGCTGGCATGGATGTAGTATGGCTAAATAATAACAGTGACTGTAAAGGTGTCTGTGAACGTGTGCCAACGAAAAATATTATTGAATTAAACTTACCTGAATTCTGTCGTGATGGGGAATGTTTAGATAATATTTTATTACCTGAGATTGATAAGGCATTAAAAGAATCTACCAATAAAGATATTGTAATTGTTGTTCATACCATGGGAAGCCACGGTCCGACTTATTATGAACGTTATACAGATAAAGAAAAAATCTTTACGCCAACTTGCGATACTAATGAAATTAGTCGCTGTACTAACGAAGAGCTAGTTAATACTTACGATAACGGTATTGTTTATTTAGACCAATTCTTAGATAACATTATTTCTATGTTAGAAAAACATAAAAAATGGGAAAGTGCCTTATATTATGTTTCAGATCACGGTGAGTCTTTAGGGGAAAATGGTTTATATTTACATGGTGCGCCTTACTCTATTGCGCCTGAATACCAAACAAAAGTCCCTATGATTATGTGGTTCTCAAAAGAGTGGGTGAAAAATGAACCTTTCGATTTAAATTGTGTGAGAGAAAATGCGAAAACTAAAACCTATTCTCACGATAATTTCTTCCACTCGGTAATTGGTTCAACAGATGTCAATTTATCGCTATCAACTTATCGTAAAGAGTTAGATATTTTAGGTCAATGCCGTAAATAATGCGGTGATTTAAAAAGACAAGCGGTCGGTTCTTGCAATGATTTTGCAAATACCGACCGTTTTTTTATGATGTAGTTAGGCTTTTTTCACGCCCGTAATGCGACACCACTCTTCTTTTTCCACCACAGGATCAAGCACAAAGGCATCTTGATAAGCTTCGCAAACCGATTCCGCTTGTGTTGCTAAAATCCCCGAAAGCCCTAAATCCCCTTCGGGTTTAACAAGCGTGATAATTTGTGGTGCAAGTTCTTTTAACGGCCCTGCTAAAATATTCGCGACCACCACATCTGCAATTAAATCTTTCGGCTGATCTTTTGCAAGAAATAGCTGTAATCTATCCGCTACCCCATTTGCTTCAGCATTATTTTGGCTGGCTAAAATTGCCTGTGGATCGATGTCAATACCAATCGCCTGTTTTGCCCCTAATTTAAGGGCGGCAATCGCCAAAATCCCTGAGCCACAACCGAAGTCAATTACGGTTTTACCCGTTAAATTTAAACCATCTAACCACGCTAAACAAAGTGCAGTGGTCGGGTGCGTTCCCGTACCAAACGCCAAACCGGGATCTAACATTACATTGACTGCATTCGGATCAGGCACTTCACGCCAACTTGGGCAGATCCACAAACGCTTCCCAAATTGCATCGGGTGGAAATTATCCATCCATTCCCGTTCCCAATCCTTATCTTCGATTTGCTCAATTTTATGTGCAAAATCGGCTAAAACCAATTTGCTTTCCACCAATGCCGATACAATCGCTTTCATATCGGTTTCCGCATCAAATAATGCCACCACATCAGTATTACCCCAAAGGCGGGTCTCCCCCGGTAACGGTTCAAAAATCGGCGTATCTTGGCTGTCCATAAACGTCACGGACACCGCCCCAATCTCTTCTAAAAAATCACTGATCTGCTCAGCTTCTCTGTCTGTACTATTTAAACGAATTTGTACCCAAGCCATTTTGTTTTTCCTCTTAAAAATTACTCTCTCTCGCTTGCGGGAGAGAGACAGCTCAAAATAGCATTAGGCTATTTTGAGCATAGAGAAGGCAAACAAGCGGTTATTTTTCCACATTATTTTACTCAGCCCTCTCCCTCCGAAAATCCTACGGATTTTCTCCACCCTCTCCCGTAAACGGGAGAGGGAACCGAATGTTATCCCCTTCCCCCCACAGTAATCTTATCCAACTTCACCGTAGGTTGCCCAACGCCAACAGGTACAGATTGTCCTTCTTTACCACAAGTGCCGATACCTAAATCCAGTTCCATTTTTTTGCCGACCATTGACACCTGTTGCATTGCTTCGATACCACTGCCGATTAAGGTGGCTCCTGTGACTGGTTTGGTGATTTTGCCTTTTTCGATTAAATAGGCTTCGGACGTTGAGAATACGAATTTGCCTGAGGTAATGTCCACTTGTCCGCCACTGAAGTGGGGGGCATATAAACCAAATTCCACGGACTCGATCATCTCGTCGAACTCGTGATTGCCTTCTGTCATATAGGTGTTGGTCATACGGGGCATTGGTAAGTGAGCATAAGACTCACGGCGACCATTACCTGTTGGGGCAACGCCCATTAAACGAGCATTGAGCTTATCTTGCATATAGCCTTTTAAAATCCCGTTTTCAATCAATACATTACGTTGTGAAGGTACACCTTCATCATCAACGGTAATCGAACCTCGCATATTCGGCACAGTGCCATCATCGACAATGGTACAAAGCGGTGATGTGACAAGTTCGCCGATTCTGCCTGTGAACATTGATGACTCTTTGCGGTTAAAATCGCCTTCTAAACCGTGTCCGACCGCTTCGTGCAGTAAGATCCCTGGCCAGCCAGCACCCAGCACAATCGGCATTGAGCCAGCAGGTGCAGCGACTGCACCTAAATTCACGACCGCTTGTCGTACGGCTTCTTTAGCAAGATAGACAGCACGACTGTCGCCTGTGTGGTGTGGTGCTAAGAACCATTCTAAGCCAAAACGTCCGCCAGCCCCTGCACTGCCTCGCTCACGTTTACCGTTCTGTTCTACTAACACTGAAATAGATAAACGTACTAGTGGGCGAATATCCGCTGCCAAAGTGCCGTCCGTCGCGGACACTAACATTTCTTCATACACGGCAGATAGATTTGCATTCACTTGAATGACACGGGGATCTTCAGCTCTCGCCACTTTATCGACTAAGTGTAATAGTTCAACTTTCTGCTCACGACTTAAGGTATCAAGGGGATTGATCAAAGCGTAACGTTTGATAGCGGTTGTTTCTTTGAAAGGTTTTACCAACAACCGACCGCTTTCTTGCGTAATACTACGAGCTGCCATTGCACACTGCTCAAGCTGGTTGAGCGAAATTTGATCGGCATAAGCAAAGCCCGTTTTTTCCCCTGATACCGCACGCACGCCGACACCACGGTCGATATAAAAACCGCCTTCTTTGATAATGCTGTCTTCTAGCGACCAACTCTCATCTTGGCTAAATTGAAAATAGAGATCTGCATAGTCGATTTGGCGGCTGGAAAAATGATCTAACACTTTCGTCAGATCGGATAATTGAAGTCCGCTTGGTAACAGCAAACTGTTTGAAACTTGGTTTAACATTGGTTTTCTCTAAATAATGATAAGCGGTGAGATTTTAACGGATTTTTACAAATGATAGGGAAATTTTTAGGGGAAAGATGATTTGTGATATACTTCGCACGATTATCTGTTTTATCCAAGAAGTTTTACAATGCGAGATCCTCTTCAATATTATTTCCTTGAAATGCGAGAGCATTACCTACATGTGCCTTACCTCAACCAACAACGCCGAATCCGTGTGCTTTTACCCAAAGGGTATCGTGAAGAAGCAGGGCATTATCCTGTGTTATATATGCACGACGGACAAAATATTTTTTATAGCAAAGAATCTTATTCAGGGCATTCTTGGAAAGTAATTCCGACCATTAAGCACCATAAAGAATTTCCAAAGATGATCATTGTTGGCATCGACAATGCAGGCCCTGATCGCCTTGATGAATACGGCCCATGGCGAACAGACACAGGCTCTACCCCGGAAACCCAAAATGCTGGGGGATATGGAATGGCGTACGGGCGTTGGGTAGTCGAAACGGTTAAACCTTTTATCGATCAGCACTACCGCACCAAACGTGATCGTGATCATACTCTACTTGCAGGTAGCTCAATGGGCGGTATTATCACTGCCTATATGGGAGCGGAATATCCCGAAGTATTCGGGCATTTAGGGGTGTTTTCCCTTGCTTCGTGGTTTAGCGAACCTGCTTTTATGGAATTTATTCATACACACCCACTTAACCGCTCAAGTAAAGTGTTTATTCAAGTGGGAACAAATGAAGGCGATGAAGTGGATTCACATTTTATTTCAAATATGAATCAGGCTTATATTGACTGTACGTTGCATTATTACCAAGCACTGATCCGAACAGGACACCCTATCGATAATATTCGTCTAAAAATTATGGCGAATGAAATCCACCACGAAATGCACTGGGCGGATCATTTTGTCGAGTTTTTACGGTTTTCGTTAATGCATCAATAATGACAAGCGGTGAGATCTAAAAGAAAATTTGCAAAATTTTATTCAAATCTCACCGCTTGTAGCACATAAAGAAACACACCTTGCGGTGTGTTTTTTCTTAAATAATCCCTTGCTCTTCCAACTTCCCAAGGAAATAAGGCATTTGCAGACGCCATAAAGGCCAGTCGTGTGCCATATCGTGTCCCCAGTAGTCGAACCAGCCTTGAATACCTTTGCCATTAAAAGCATCTTGTAGGCGACGGGTGTCTTCAACGTGTTGTGCTTCCCACGCACCTTGTCCTACGGCAACGATATAATGATTTTGACGATAACGATCTAAGAACCAGCTATCGTGTTGATTCCAAAGGTAATCAATCGGTGAATTGATATAAACTGCCATATCGCCGTGGAACTCTTTGGTAAAGAAACGAGCGTCGTAAACGCCACTTAAAGCAATCGCTGTATCAAAGAGATCTGGATGGCGTAATGCAAAGTTAATCGTATGGTAAGCTCCCATACTGCAACCTGTTGCGATCATCGCTCCCCCCCACTGAGATTCGTGGCGAATTAACGGGACAAATTCATTGATGATATAACGGTCGTAAGCGTTGTGAGCCTGCGCCATATCGTGTCCCGATTTCCATTCGGCAAGCCAAGATTCGCTGTCGAAAGAGTCTGGGGTATAGAATTTAATTAAGCCACGATCAATAAAAGAACGACAGGCTTCGATCATACCAAAATTACCGTATTCATTTTGGTTTCCACCTGATGATGGGAATACGATAACAGGTTTGCCTGCGTGTCCATAGACGTTGAAATGCATTTCACGTCCTAATTCACCACTCCAGTGGCTACGTCTTTCAAAGTGCATTTTTATCCTCTTACAATTAAAAATCCCCTCTTTTTGATTATTGTTCCGTAGGGACGCCACGCTTGGCGTCCGTAACAAACGGTCAATCTTGTAATTAAAATGGACGCCAAGCGTGGCGTCCCTACAATAATTTTCAAAGGGGGACGCTGTTTAAATTACTGCTTCTCTTGAGCAAAGCGTGCAATTTCACGCATTTGTTCCATTGTTTCAGTACGAGCCAAAATACCGTGTTCACCCATAATTTTAGCGAAAACACCTGGTACGGTTTGAACGCTGATAATATTACCTGCGTATTTTTGGCATACTTCATCAATGGTGCGTTTGTAGTTTTTATTCGCTTTACGCGCGATATAAACCACATTCCAAGGGTGTGTAATGTTTGAGTAAAATTTGTTCTCTTTAACGATATTCGCGTACTCTCTGAATACGTCAAAATCGTTTGCATAGTTCCACATATCAATAGTTAAACCACCTGGTGGACGGCAGTTGATTTCAAGTGGCATTAATTCACCCGTTTTTTTCACACGGAAGTATTCAAAGTGGAAGAAACGTTCACGGACTTTGAATGCGTCCACACATTTCTGACCGAGTTTAACTAAATCTTCTTTGATTTCGCGTGGAATGTAGTAGAACATATCGTTATCTTTTTCGACCGTCTCTAATACTACTTCAGAATACTCAAGGCTTGAGTAGAACACGATATTGCCGTCTTTATCGGTTAAGCCGTCAAAGGTCACGATATCGCCTTCGATAAACTCTTCCATAATGTATTCAACGTGGGCATTTTTATAACCAAAGAAAGCTTCTAGTTCGTCTGCCGATTTGATTTTGTAGGTATCGCTCGCCCCAACACCTGAGTTTGGTTTGATGATCACAGGGAACTTTAGTTCTTTAGCCAGTTTGCGTGCATCTTCATCGTCTTTAAACACACGACCTTTCGCCACTTTTAAGCCTGCTTTGCGGAACACTTCTTTCATCTGAGCTTTAGTTTTGATTGCCAACATATCTTCATTTTTATAGCCAGGTACGTTGAAATCGGTACGCAATTTTGCGTCTAACTCAAGCCAGTATTCGTTGTGCGACTCAACACGATCAATGCGACCATATTTGTGAGCAAAATAGCCAACCGCACGGTAAACTTGTTCGTAGTCTTCCATATTATCGACACGATAATACTCCGTTAGCGAGTTACGTAAGCCTTCGCTTAATTGCTCGTAAGGTGTGTCTGCAATCCCCAAAGTATTAAACCCACTTTCACGCAATCTGACCGCAAAGGTTTCAAAATTGGTTGGAAAGTGAGGGGAAATCATCACAAAGTTCATTGGTTTGGACATAGTTCTTCCTCTAAATTTGAACAAATTATAATAAGAATGTGTAAGCGGTGAGATTCTAATCGAAATTTACGAAAATGAATACGGAAAAAACAAAAAGCAGTCACTTTCAGGGAATATTTTGTATATTTGATTGTTCGTATTTTTCGGATAATTTATCCTCGTTTTTTAAGCATTTCAAGCCAATTCCGCGTAAAATAAGCATATCTTTATTTGCGGAGAACACCATGCATTCCATTACCATTTATCACAATCCCAAATGTGGCACATCACGCAATACCCTTGCTTTAATTCGTCATTTAGGCATTGAACCCAATATTATTTATTATCTCGACACGCCACCAGATGAAACCACATTACGCCAGCTATTACGCCAAATGGCGATCACACCACGTCAGCTACTTCGAACCAACGTACCGCCATATATGGAAAAAGGGTTAAACTTTGTCGCCCATCAGAACTGTTCTTGACAATTTCACCTGTTCGATTAACAACAGATTTTGTTAAAGAAGACGGAGAAGTGATTAAAGCAGAAGGTTAGCAAGCGGTGAGATCCAGCCTATTTTTTGCAAATTTCTGGGATGATCTGCCCGCTTGTCAAAACTAAAAAGAAGAATTCGGTTCATTCAAAAAAGCGATTTCGTCTGCTGTGGAGGTTCTACCTAAAATTGCATTGCGATGCGGATAACGCCCGAAGCGGTCAATAATCACTTTATGCTTAATTTCAAATTCCAAAGCGTAAGGATTATCGAGTTTTCCAAATAACGCTAACGCTTGTTCATGAATGTACGCCGATTCAGAATGCATATAAGGCAATAATAAGCAATGCTTTTCTTTGGTTGTCAGTAACTCAAACTCAGGTAACGCCACCGCGGTTTGTGCCAAGACCAGCGCCATACCATCTTGGGCAAAGGCTTGTGGCGTATCACGATATAAATTGCGAGAGAACTGATCTAAAACGATAATTTCCGCTAATCTGCCGTAAATGGTACTGCGCCAAGCGTCCAGTTCACCTTGTGTCGCTCGTGTTAAGGTATCGGCAAAACGTTGGCGGATATCGTTATCAAACGCCTCTGATTTAGCAAACCAATATTGTTGATGTTGCTCGTCATACCAAAAATCCAGTACCGCTTGAGCCTCTGGGTGAGTTGTTGTCATCGTTATTCTCCAAATAAAAAGTTGTGCTATTTTAGGCTCAAATCCTAAAAGTACAAGCGGTGGGATTCAGACTAAATTTTGCAAAAAATAGGCGGAATCTGACCGCTTGTTTCCATTATTCCCTATATCGAGGGTACTTCTGTTTATCTTCCTCTGTAATCGCTCTCACTACTCGGCATGGGTTTCCAACGGCAATAACGCCAGCTGGAATATCTTTAGTAACCACGCTACCAGCGCCAATAATTGTATCGTTACCGATGGTTACACCTGGGAGAACGACTACATTGGCGCCGATCCAGACATTGTCTCCAACCGTAATCGGTAAGGCAATTTCTAAGCCTTGATTACGTTGCTCACTATCAAGTGCATGACCTGCCGTAGAAAAAACACAGTTTGGTGCAATAAACACATAATCACCAAAAGTGATCGGCGCGGCATCTAGTAAAGTACAGTTATAATTGCTGTAAAAATAGCGACCAAGCCGTACATTAACGCCGTAATCGCAATAAAATGGTGGCGTAATTACCGTATCTTCTTTTATCTCGCCAAATAGTGCTTGCAAAATTGCCTGACGTTTTGCGGTATCGGATGGTTTGCAATGATTAAATTCAAAGCAGAGATCTGCAGCCTTGAGTCTAGCGGTAATCAAAGTGTCATCATAATTTGCATCATATAAATAGCCTGCTTGAGCTTTTTCCCATTCTGTCATGTTCGTTCCCTTGTCTAATCGACGTATCTCTATTATAGGCTAGCCTAATGAGGAATAGAAAGAATGCCTATTGAACTTCTTATATTAAATCCAGTCTTAGCAACGGCGACTCATTAAGAGTAACGCTATTTCTAATATATTGATAAAGGTAGTAAATATGAAAATGTTATCAAAAGCGACATTATTGGCAGCAACATTAGGCCTCTTCACCACCTCTGCATTTGCAGCTTCTATTCCAAGTGAAATTTATCGTCCAAGTGGTGAATTAATCAAAGCGGACAGACAAGGAAATGGTGAATATGAAGTTGAATATCGCCTAAAAGGCAATGATGTCCGTGGATTAGCGAAGAAAGTGATTGCCCATGCGAAAAGAAATGGATTCCGCCTTGAAGAATCTGATATTGAACGTCGCGATGCCGATTTAAAATTTAAGCGTGGTGATCAAGAACTTGATGTACAAATCGAAGCAAAAGATCATAATCGTATTGAATACAAAGCAGATTTAGACTTAGATAAAAACTAATTTTGCATTTTTTAGCCCAAAAGTAACCGCTTGTAGAGCACAAGCGGTTATTTTTTATAAGGCATCTACATAATCAACTAACAGTTTACCATCACCATACAACAACTGGCTTGGCACAATATGCAGTCGTTCGTCTTTTTCTACGATTAACTGTGGCACACCTTGCACACCGCAATGGTTAGCGAGCTGTTGCCCGAATTGAAGACGTTGTGCTAACGCCGTTTGGGTAGATTGTTCGCAAAGTAATGGTACAGCTTGGCTAAGATTGAGCTTGTGCAACACCTGTTCAATCACCGAAAAATCCGCATTATCCAAGCCGTCCACATAACGTGTCGTCTGCAACGCTGACAACACTGCAAGCTCTTTTTCTGGAGCGATTTGTTGCACCACCGTTAAAGCCTGCAAGCAGTTTGCCGAATTAAACTCGCCTTGCCCTTGCAATACATTTTCCAAATACGCCTGACTAAACGGCTGACCGGTCAATTTTTCAATCCGTTGATCGTTACTCCACGCATAGCGGGCGAAATCGGCGTCCATTTTACGACCGCTTTGGTAAAACAAGCCCGTTGGCATGAGTGTAAGCGGATAGATTTCATTCAGTTTTTGCAATGTCGCTGACGCCCCATAACACCAGCCACAAAGTGGATCGAATAAATAATAAATTTTCATTAAAACATTCCACGTCCGCTTTCTGTTTTTTCAGGCACCGCTTGGATTACGTCCCAATGTTCTACGATTTTTCCGTTTTCATCGAAACGGAAAATATCCACCACCGCTTCGCCTTTATCTTTTTCATTGAGCTGGCTGTGAACGTGTAATGCTACTAAATCGCCGTCCGCTAATACACGTTTAACTGTTGCTCGCGAAGTTGGGTGTTCTTTCAAAAACGGAGCAAAAGCATCAATAAAGGCTTGACCACCATCGGCTACACTTGGGTTATGTTGCAAATACTCTTTGCCGATATATTTATCCACTGCTTCTTGTAATTGATGTTGGTTAAACGCCATTTCATAGAACGCCAAAGCATTCGCTTTGTTTTGCTCTGGTGTAGTTTGTGCCATTGCAACAGTTGAAGAGAAAAGTGCGGTTAAAAGTAAAAGAGATTTTTTCATTTTGTTTTCCTTTTGTTGGGTTATACATTCAGCTTGATTGCTATTGATGGTGTGCATTTTAATGAAATAAAAAGAGAGAAAAATAGCGATTTTAGAATATAATTATTTCTGATTAAGAAACAAAAAGGATAACTATGGACAAACTCACCGCTATCAAAGTCTTTCTGACCGTTGCCGAAACAGGCAGTTTTACCGCTACCGCAGAACAGTTAGAGATTTCCAAACCGATGATCAGCCGTTATGTTGCTTTAATGGAAGAATGGCTGAATGCACGACTTTTTCAGCGTTCCACCCGCAAAGTAGCCCTGACAGACGCAGGCGAGCAAGCGGTGCTTTTCTGCCAAAAAATTGCCAATCTAACCGCAGAAATGGAACAGGAAATGATGGCACAGCAAGGCGAACTACGTGGTGTGTTGCGTGTAACCAGCAGCCAAACTTTCGGGACGTATCATTTGGTGCAAATAGTCAATCGCTTTTTGCAGTTGCACCCGAAATTGAATATTCAACTGTTGCTTAACGATCAACCAATGGATTTAATCAGCGAACGGATCGATCTTGCCATTCGGATTACCAACACGCCCGATCCGAATTTTATCGCCCGAAAACTTGCCGATTGCCATTCATTGCTGGTGGCAACGCCTGATTATTTGGCAAAGTTCGGCACACCAACGCAGCCCGAAGATTTATATCAACATCACTATTTGTCGCACCACAACATCAACCGAAAAGCGTGGAAATGCACGCAAGGGGAACAAGAAGTATTGCTCGACTTAAACAGCCGTTTCACCACCAACGACACCCAAGCCCTGCTCAACTCCGTTCTGGACGGCAACGGCATTGCGATGTTGCCAAAATATATGCTGGAAACCGAACTGCAACAGGGCAAACTGCAAGCCGTCCTACCAGACTGGCAACTGCCGACATTCAGCATTTATGCGATGTATCCGTCAAGAGACAAACTCCCCCTTGCCGTGAGAAAATTGATTGATTTTTTGGTGGAGAAATTTGAAGGGAAAGCGTGGTAGGGGGCGTTTGCTAATGCACTACTACCCCTTCAACAAAATAAAATGCTCCACTAAACGGATCATCAACTCTTTTTGTTCAGGCAAACTTTCTGCCACCAACAATGCAAGAGCAACCAAGGTATTATCATTAATCAACTCATTCACAGGTTTAGCAAGCAGGGCTTGATTTTGGTGCAAATACCATAAAAACAGGAAAGAACCCGTGCGTTTATTGCCGTCTGCAAGCGGGTGGTTTTTGATCACAAAATACAACAAATGAGCCGCTCGGCTGGCTATATTCGGATAAAACCACTCTCCGCCAAAGCCTTGTTCAATAGTCGCAATCGCCGATGCCAAGCCATCACTTCGCAACTGCCCGAACAACTCGGTTGCCTCGCCTTTGGCAATCAGCTCTTGTTTTAATTGCGAAATAGCAGTTAAAACATCTTCAAATACCAAGGGCTTCATTTCAGGCTGCTGCACCGAAATTGCCGCTAGATTTTGCTCATCATACGCCTGCAACAAGCTCCAAGTTCTCGCATAGCCCTGCACCACACCAATAACTGCCTTACCTTCATCACTAATCAAGGCTTGGTTAGTCAGCGTTTGACTTAACAATGCCACCGCTTGACTAAACTCCACGCCTTTTTCCTGCAAGCGTTTTTGGTTAATCGCATAACCTTGCACCAAAAATTGTTTCAAAGTTTGGGTTGCCCATTGGCGGAATTGTGTCGCACGCTTAGAGCTAATTCGATACCCCACAGAAATAATGGCATCAAGGTTGTAGTGTTTTCGTTTACGAGAAACCGTTCTTTCACCTTCAATTTGAACTTGTAAGAAATCCTTACAAGTTGAATTTTCATCAAGCTCTTGTTCGGCATAAACATTTCTCAGATGCATTGTTATGTTCTGAGCCTTAACCCCAAATAAGCTTGCCATTTGAGATTGCGTAAGCCACACCGTCTCATTATCCAATGAAACCTGTAAGGAAATTTTGCCGTCTGCGGACGTATAAAGTTGAATTTGGTTTTGCATTATTGATCCTGTTGAATTTGAACTTGTAAGAAATCCTTAGCAGTTAAAATTTAATCAATTATTTGAGTTGTTGCATTTTTTGCAACGGTTAAATTTTGACGTAAACATAGAATAAAACCGCAATCAAGAAAACAACAAGCGGTGATTTTTTCGAACAAGATCACAAAAAGAAAATTTTGGACAAAAAAAGTGTGTTTATACGCCCCCTAAAAATACTGGCAAATCGCAAAATCTCATCAAAATCCGACCGCTCTTTCTCTTAAATCGGCAAAGCCCTACGTTGTAAAACCTCTTTCATAACCAATGTGGAAGTCAGGCGATGAATGGACGGCAAATTAGACAAACGTTGGTCATACAACTTTTGAAATGCGCCAAGCTCGGTGGTAACAATATGCAAAATGTAATCGTGCTCGCCGAATAGCCGTTGAGCTTGGATAATTTCAGGAATGTCCGCTAACGCATTTTCAAAGGCAATAATGCTCTCTTGGTTACCGTCTTTCAGCACCACAAACACAATAGCGGAGAAATTCAGCCCGACCGCTTGTGGATTAATGTTTGCTTGATAATCTCGGATGATGCCGTCTTGTTCCAACTGTTTAACACGGCGTTGGCAAGGCGACAGGCTGATCCCAACTTTCTCACAAAGCTCCGTTAAAGAAATTCGCCCATTTTTCTGCAATTCCGCAATAATTTTCTTATCTATTCTATCCATGCGCAATTTTCTTCTAAAAATAAGCTAAAGTTTAGCAATCTTCGCAAACACTTTCCAGCCCCAAATTAGTACAATTTTCTGCAATTTCAAACGATTTAAGGGAAATGTATGGACAGCACATTATTTGGATTTTGGACGTTATCGCTTTCATTAACCTGCGTACCGGGTTTAGATTGGGCGTATTTGATTTCTGCAGGTTTGCAAAAACGTGTATTGCCTGCCTTGTGTGGAATGTTGTTGGGCTATTTGCTGGTCATTTTATTGGTCGCAGCAGGATTAGGGGTCGTCATCGCCTCCTATCCGCCGTTATTGCATTTACTGAATTGGATAGGGGCTGCCTATTTAATTTGGATCGGCATACAAATTATTCGCACGCCTGCCACTGTCGCTGAAACAGATCTCTCACAAGATTTAGGGCGGAAATGGCTATTCAAAGGTATCGCCGTGAGTGGTTTAAATCCAAAAGTACTGCTAATGTTTTTAGCCATCGTACCGCAATTTTTAACTTTGCAATCTGATTGGTCAATGGCAAGCCAAACGGTGTTATTGGGCGCACTCCACATTCTCAACTGCTCGCTGATTTACCCCTTTGTAGGCATCGGCGCAGGCATCGCCCTCCGCCACCACCCGACTTTAGCTAAAGGTATCAGCCGTCTTTCAGGCATATTAATGATCGTAATTGCGGTGAGAATGTTGGTAGAACAGGGGATTAACTAAACAAGCGGTCGGGTTTTCTGAATTTTTTGCAGATTGCAAAATCTTGTGAAAATCCCACCGCTTTTTCCTAAGATCTCCCCGTATTCAACCCTGCTTTGCCGTTTTCCCAAAGTGCTTTGAGCAACACTTTCCACGGCGAAAGTTTCGGATTTGGCTGTTTGCCACTGCCGATTAACGCCATTTGTGCCATATACCAATCCATTTCCAGCACCGCACCAAGTTTGTTATCCACTGGGGCGAAACCTGTTTTTATGCGGTTGGTCACGATGGTTTGATAATTGCCTTGTTGAATTTGGTTCGGTAAATCGGGTTGTAAGGCAAAAGGTCGGGCGATGCCGATAAAATCCAGATGTCCACTTTGCAGTGCCTCATTCATTGCATTTTCACTACGGAAACCGCCCGTGATAATCAGCGGCACGTTGCAGACGGCACGGGCTTTTTCGGCATAATCCAAGAAAAACGCCTCACGCTTTTGCGTGCTGGCTTTGGCGGTTAGCATTTCGGGGCTTTCATAGTTGCCGCCTGAAATCTCAATAAAATCAATGCCTAATTCCGCCATTTTTTGCACTACTTGAATGCTGTCCGTTTCGTCAAAACCGCCTTTTTGGAAATCCGCCGAGTTGAGTTTTAAGCCGACCAAAAATTCAGGCTGCACCACCGCACGAATGGCGTGGTAAATCTCCACTAAAAATCGCATACGATTTTCAAGACTGCCGCCCCATTTATCTTCACGGCGGTTGTGGTGCGGCGATAAAAATTGACTGATTAAATAGCCGTGTGCGGCGTGAATTTGCACGCCCGAAAATCCGGCTTTTTCGGCGATTTTTGCGGTGGTGGCAAATTGCTGAATTAAGGTATCAATTTCAGATCCAGTTAAGGCTCTGGGTGGATTGATAAAGCCGTCCATTCCCTGCAACGCCACCGCACTTGGTGCCACAGGCGTTGGCGACAACACTTTTGGCGACTGTTTGCCTGCGTGGTTAATCTGCATAATCAGCAACGTATCGTTTTGCGTGCCAGCCTTCGCCCATTGTTGCAAAATCGGCAAACTGCGTTCGTCCGTAAGTACCACATCGTTTATCGAGCCTTTGCCGTTTTTAGCAACCATCACATTGCCCGTCACCAACACGCCAGCGCCACCCTTTGCCCAAGTGTCATAAAGTTGCACCAACGGCATTGTCGGTTGGTTTTGTTTGGCAAGTTGTTCTTCCATTGCGGATTTGAAAAAACGGTTTTTGGCTGTTTTGCCGTTAGAAAAGGTAAAAGGTTGAAATAGCATAAAATTCCTTATTGAGATTATAGGTTTAAAAATATAAACCCATTTGGGTAAAAAATTACGGCTAAATACCAGCAACTCTAGCAATAGCCGTGTTAGGTAATCATAAAAATTAGCTAGTCGTCCAATGGTTTAATACAACCATCTGCAATAAACGATGCCATCAAACGCCGAAAACGCTCGCCGACTTGTTGTAGGCTCACGGTGTAATAACGCTCTTTGCCTTGCTGATCAACACGCACCAAACCTGCGTCTAACATAATTTTGAGATGATGCGACACCGCAGGGCGTGATAAATGCAGTCGTTCGGTCAAATCATTGACATTCAAGCTACCGTTTTCAAACAAAATATGCAAAATCATCAAGCGGTTTTCATCGCTTAACACAGTAAAAGTCGGAATGCACTCACGCAAAATATCAACGGTTTTTTGGCTCATATTTGTTTATAGGTTTAAAAATTTGAACACATCTTAAATGTGGTAGCGTAAATTGTCAAGCGGTCAGATTTTCTGAAAATTTCGCAAATCCTACCGCTCTTTGTGTGAAGTCGATCGAAAAAACAAAAAATTTCGTTTATACAGTATTGATACTGGATAAAGTCTATGGTTGAATACCTGAAAAATTATACAGTGGAAAGTTATCAATGAACGAAATTAAACTTTTTGAAAATCAACAAATTCGCTCAGTGTGGGACGAAGAAAAACAAGAATGGTTTTTCAGCGTGGTGGATATTGTAGCGGTGCTGACGGAGAGTGCAGATCCGAAACAATACATCAAGAAAATGCGAAGCCGTGATGCTGAACTTGCTGCCAAGTGGGGTACAATTTGTACCCCTGTTACGATGATGGCGATGGATGGCAAAAAACGCCAAGTACAAGCCGCCGATATGACAGGCATTTTCCGCATTATTCAGTCTATTCCAAGCCCAAAAGCCGAGCCGTTTAAAATGTGGCTGGCGGAAGTGGGGAAGGAACGGATTGATGAGATCATTGATCCTGAATTAACCATCGGCCGAGCTTTAGAAACTTACCTGAAAAAAGGTTATTCAAGAGAATGGATCAACCAGCGTCTGCAGGCAATTCAGGTACGAAAAGAACTGACTGACGCTTGGCAGGATCACGGTGTCGCAGCGGGGCGTGAATTTGCCATTTTGACTGATGAAATCAGCCGTGCTTGGGCAGGAATGACAACACGTGAGTACAAAAATTTCAAGGGGTTAAAAAAGGAAAATCTGCGAGACAATATGACCACATTGGAATTGGTGCTGAATATGCTCGCCGAAGCCACTACCACTGAGCTGACCAAACAAACCAATCCGCAAGGTTTAGACGAAAACAAGCAAGTCGCACAACGTGGTGGTACTGTGGCAGGTAATGCACGCAAAGAAATCGAAACCCAAACGGGCAAGCCCGTGCTAAGTCGCCAAAATGCCGTGGATTTTGCCAAGCTGATTGAAGATGTGGCGAAACAGAAGAAATGAATTTTGTGATAACAAAAATGCCGTCCGCATTTCAAACTAGCAGACGGCATTTTTTAATTTCTCTTTTCGTTACTTGCTTGCCACAGTAAAACGTTTAAACAAGTGAGCTTGTTTTTCTGCATCGTCTGCAATGGCAATGGCTAAATCTGCTACGCTGATGCCTGCTGGGGCTTCGCCGTTCATCAATAATTCTTCGCTGCCTAAACGATATTCACCTGTGCGCTCTTCGCTGAAACCTGCGTCTGCACCTAATAAGGCTGGTGGTGAAATAAATGCCCAGTTCACATCACGGCGATAACGCAAGTCGTTGAGCAAATTACGAGCTGCATTTGCCCCTGCAAAAATCTCTTTCGGGAAAGCGTCTGTATCAATTAGTTGCACATTTGGGGCAACATACAAGCTACCTGCACCGCCCACAATTAATAAATACGGCACTTGCGCTGCTTTTGCCGCTTCGGTAATTGCATTTGCTCCACGGGTAAAATCTTCGGCGATATTTGGATTTGTCCAACCTGGGTTAAACGCACTCACTACCGCATCAAAACCTTTTAACTGTTCCGCAAAATCCGCAGAATTTACATCAAAACTCACCGCTTGCACGTTGTCTGCTTTTGCTACTTTGTCAGTATTACGCGCAAACGCCGTTACTTGATGACCACGGCTCGCCAACTCCGCTACCACTGCACTACCTACATAACCTGTTGCACCAATTACTGCGATTTTTTTCATTTTGTTTTCCTCTGATTAAGTTGATTACATTTGCCAAACTGGCTGATGTGGAGTAGTATAGGTTAATAACTTATTTTATGTAAGTACTTACAAAAATGTTAGTTTTGGAAATAATTTTTAACTGATTGAAATTTAAGGAAATAAAAATGGAAAAATTTTCAGATTTAACTGAACGGGGTTATGTATTATCCGCTCAATGTCCTTCTCGTGAAATTTTGCAACATCTCACTAACCGCTGGGGTGTGTTGGTGATGATTGTGTTGATGAAAGGCACAAAACGGTTTAGCGAAATCCGCCGTGAGATTGACGGCGTGAGCGAGCGTATGCTGACCCAAACACTGCAACAGCTGGAACAAGACGGTATGCTCAATCGTAAATCCTACAATACCGTTCCGCCACACGTTGAATATTCGCTAACAGATTTTGGCTTACAGGCTGGCGAAAAATTAGCGGATTTGGTGGACTGGTTGGAAGAGAATTTAAATGGGATTTTGAAAAATAAGCCATAATAAAAAATTTTGGGGCTGTCCTAGATAACGACTAAAAGCTCTATTTTAGGTTAAAATAACCAAATGAGAAAAAGTCGTCTAAGTCAGCATAAACAAAATAAACTCATTGAGCTGTTTGTGGCAGGTGTCACTGCTCGAACAGCAGCTGAGTTGGTAAATGTAAATAAAACGACAGCAGCCTATTACTTCTATCGTCTGCGATTGCTTATCTATCAAAACAGCCCACATATGGAGATGTTTGAAGGTGAAATTGAAGCCGATGAAAGCTATTTTGGCGGCACTCGCAAAGGTAAACGAGGTCGTGGAGCTGTGGGTAAAACCGCTTCGGGCTTTTAAAGCGTGATGGTAAGGTGTATACCGTCGTTGTACCGAATACTCAATCTGCGACACTTTTACCGATTATTCGAGAAAAGGTGAAGCCTGACAGCATTGTTTACACCGATTTTTATCGAAGCTATGATGTTCTTGATGTGAGTGAGTTTAATCATTTTCGTATCAATCACAGTACTCATTTCGCAGAAAAACAAAATCATATAAACGGAATTGAGAATTTTTGGAACCAAGCTAAACGTCATTTACGCAAGTTTAACGGTATTTCCAAAGCACATTTTGAGTTGTATTTGAAGGAATGCGAATGGCGTTTTAATCACAGTAACTTAAAATCTCAAATTTCCATTTTAAAACAATTAGTTAAGGGCAGTCTAAGTTAGTTATCTAGGACAACCCCAAAATTTTTTACTTCTTAAGAATTTTTTAAGATTTGCTTGGTTTAATACTCTCAACGAAAGGCAAGAGCCTTCGTTATTCATACTTATTATTTTAATTATTCGGAGTATTCTATGAAAAAAGCAATTATCTTAACAACATTATTAGCGGTATCTACTGTATCAATGGCAAAAGGTGATGATGATCATCGTCACGGTGGCTATCACGATGGTAAAGCAAAAACACATCAATCACAAGGTTTCTTTGATGAAAGTCTCGCAGTGAAAAGCGTAGCAGATGCACTTAAAGCAACTGATGACACCCCTGCACTACTTGAAGGACAAATCGTTAAACAAATCGACAAAGATGAGTTTATCTTTAAAGACGCAACAGGTGAGATCGAAATTGATGTAAGCAAACGTGCTTGGAATGGCTTAAATATCGGCCCTCAAGATACCATTCAAATTCGTGGTAAAGTCGATAACGATTGGAACAAAGTTCAAGTTGATGTAAAACAGATTACCAAGAAATAATTTATCCTCACTAGTGGTCTGTTTTTGCAAATAATTTGCAGAAGCTGACCGCTTTTTTATGCCTGATTTTCGGAAATTCTTTCTATGAACAAAATTAAACTTATCCCTTGGTTTTTTATTCTTACAATTAGCGTGCTGTGGTTTGGTACGGGGGTAAAATTGCCTGAGCCGTTTATGTACTATGGTTTGCGTGATCTTGCCAACCAGTATAGTGGCATTATTGCAATGGGGGCGATGAGCCTCTGTATGTGGCTTGCTATTCGTCCTAAGTGGCTTGAAACCTTTTTCAATGGATTGGACAAAACTTACCGCTTGCATAAATGGTTAGGTATTACGGCTTTAGTGGCGACATTAACACATTACTGGTTTACCCAAGGCTCAAGATGGTTGGTCAGTTTAGGTATTGTCACAAAACCTGTGAAGAAAAAACCTGTGATTGATCCTAATGCCCCTTTTGATTTTGAGGTGTGGTTAAAGAGTTTCAAAGGCATTGCCGAAGATGTTGGCGAATGGGCTTTTTATCTTGCTTTGGTTTTAATGGTTGTTGCTTTAGCAAAACGTATCCCTTACCACTGGTTCAAGAAAACCCATAAAATGCTTGCCGTAAGCTATCTTGCTTTGGTGTTCCACGCTGTTGTCTTGATTAAATTCCCTTACTGGTCACAGCCTGTCGGTTGGGTGATGGCTCTGTTAATGTTAATGGGTAGCTACTCTGCCTTCGTTGTATTGTTTAAAGGCATTGATAAAGAGAAACGTTATGTGGGAAAAATTGTGGCAATCCAACCGCTTACTGCGATGAACAGCTATTCGGTGACGATTGAAGTTCCACAGTGGCAAGGACATCAAGCTGGGCAGTTTGCATTTATTCAAGCCGATGGGGAAAGTCACCCTTTTACTATCGCATCAAGTTGGAATGCGGATAAACCTTATCTCCGTTTTGTGATCAAACAACTTGGCGATTACACCAACAATCTTGCTCAACATTTTGCTGTGGGTAAAAGCATTGAAATTACAGGACCTTATGGCAAATTTACCTTTGAAGATCAAGCCTCAGAGCAAATTTGGATCGGTTCAGGGGTTGGCATTACGCCATTTATGGCTGGATTAGAGCAACGCATTGCTTCACAAGCTACATCAAAAGTCGCTCTTTATTACTGTTATCGTGAGAGTGACGCAGAATTTATTGAGCAATTAAAACAAACTGCTCAACAAGCGAATGTGGTACTCCATTTGTGGAACAGCCAAACACAAGGACATTTAACCGCAGAAACAATTGTAGCAAATATGGCGGATATAAAAAATGCAACAGTTTGGTTCTGTGGTAATACCGCTTTTGCAACACAATTAAAATTGGACTTATCTTTATTGGGCTTCAATAAAAATAAATTCCATCAAGAATTATTTGAGATGCGTTAAACATAGATTAAGCAGGTGAAATAACCTGCTTAAAATTTATGTTTCAGCCTAAAAGAAAAAGTGTCTTATAAATACAAGCGGGTAGATCCCAACAATATTTTGCAAAAAACTGCTGTGATCCACCCGCTTGTTATCCGTTTAATTTAGTGATTAGATTATAAAATGTTTTCGAATTTCGCCAACATCTCTTTCGGCCATACGCTTGATTGCACTTCACCGATATGTTTTTTACGCAATAAGAACATTGCCATACGTGATTGACCGATACCGCCTCCGATTGAAAGTGGTAAACGTCCTGCTAACAAATCTTTGTGCCAGTCCATTTCTAAACGGTCTTCGTCGCCTGTTAATGCTACTTGTAAGCGTAGTGCGGTTTCATCAACACGGATACCCATTGATGATAATTCAAACGCTGTACCAAGTTGTTCGTTCCAAACTAAAATATCGCCGTTTAAGCCTTTGTATTCGCCTTCTGATACGGTTGTCCAGTCGTCGTAGTCTGGAGCACGGCCGTCGTGAGCTTTGCCGTCTGATAATTTGCCACCGATACCGATTAGGAACACCGCTCCGTGTTCTTTACAAATCGCATTTTCACGCTCTTTGCTGGTTAATGTTGGGTAGCGTTTCACTAAATCTTCGCTGTGAACAAAGGTAATCTCTTTTGGTAATACAGACGGAATATCAAAACGTGCTTCAACGGCTAATTCGGTTAAACGAATTGCGCGGTAGATTGAGCGAACAGTCTGTTTTAGGTAGTCGAAGTTGCGTTTTCCTGCTGGAATCACTTTTTCCCAGTCCCATTGATCCACATAAACAGAGTGTGTTGGGTCGAGTGAGTCTTCATCTGGGCGTAATGCTTTCATATGAACGAATAAGCCTTCCCCTTCTTGGAAACCAAAACGTGCAAGGGTGTGGCGTTTCCATTTAGCTAATGAGTGAACCACTTCATAAACTGCACCAGGGATACATTTTACGTTCACTTGTACCGCTTTTTCGATACCTGATAAGTTATCCTGCATACCGTTGCCCACTTCGCTTAAGATTGGGCCTTGTACTTCAATAATGTCTAACTGTTCAATGAGGTTTTGTGTAAAAGTGTTCTTAACAAAGCTGATTTCTTGTTGTTGAAGAATAAATGATTTTTGCATAATAAATTTCCTTTTGAATAAAATCTGTAAGAGATGTGCGTAATTTAAATTAATTCTTGATAAACGCAACAACTTACATAAAAAAATCAAACAAAGTTAGTTTGTATTAGATATTATCTAATAAAATATGATATATTTTAGTTGATTTCTAACAAAAGATAGAAAAGGAACAGAAAATGCATAAAAACTATCAGGCAACATCGCAGATTGACTTACTGGATCAACAAATTCTGCAAGTCTTAACCCAAGATGCTCGAGTTCCCTATGCTGAAATGGCAAAAAATTTTGGAGTAAGTGCAGGGACAATTCACGTTCGTGTCGAAAAAATGCGTCAAGCAGGGATTATTGAAGGCACTAAAGTTCGTATTAATCCGCGTAAGCTGGGCTATGATGTGTGTTGTTTTATTGGGATTATTCTAAAAAGTGCGAAAGATTATGAAAAGGTGATTGCGAAATTGCAGGAATTTGATGAAGTGGTAGAAGCCTATTACACCACAGGGGATTACTCTATTTTTATTAAAGTGATGACCCATACTATTCAAGAATTGCACTATGTTTTAGCTACTAAAATTCAGGGCATTGATGAAATTCAATCAACAGACACCCTAATTTCAATGCAGAACCCAATTCTGCGAGAAATTAAACCGCAAGCAAACGTTTCCTATTGATCTTGTTCACATTTTTGAAACGCCATTTGCAAAAAAGATCGCTAAAACGACCGCTTGATTGGTAGAATGAAGCGGTTAGATTACTCGAATTTTTCTCAAAAGGAGTCAATTATGTCAGAAGTATTTCATCTTGGCTTAACCAAAGCAATGTTAAAAGGCGCAAAAGTCGCTATCGTTCCAGGCGATCCAGCTCGTAGTGAGCGTATTGCAGCAAAAATGGATAACCCAGAGTTTTTAGCTTCAACCCGTGAATTTACATCGTGGTTAGGCTATGTAGGCGGTCAGCCAATCGTGGTTTGCTCAACAGGTATTGGCGGACCATCGGTTTCTATCTGTGTTGAAGAACTTGCTCAATTAGGCGTGCGTACTTTCTTGCGTATTGGTACAACAGGGGCAATCCAACCGCATATCAATGTAGGTGATGTGTTGGTGACAACAGGTGCAGTACGTTTAGACGGTGCAAGTCGCCATTTTGCACCATTAGAATATCCAGCGGTGGCGGATTTCCGTTGTACGAATGAGCTTTATGCGGCAGCGAAAAATCAAGGGATTGAACCTTACGTTGGTATTACTGCGTCATCTGATACCTTCTACCCAGGTCAAGAACGTTACGATACATTCACAGGTAAAATCTACCGCCATTTCCAAGGCTCATTAAAACAATGGCAAGACTTGAACGTGATGAACTTTGAAATGGAATCAGGCACTTTATTTACAATGTGCTCTGCATTAGGCTTACGTTCAGGAATGGTTTCAGGCGTTATCGTAAACCGTACCCAACAAGAGATCCCAAACGAAGCAACCATTAAAGGCACGGAAGATCGTGCAGTTTCAGTGGTGGTAGAAGCGGCGGGTAAATTGGCGTTGGATTATAAATAAAAACGACAATGGGCAGAAATTTCTGCCCATTTTCTATTTCTCACTCTCTTCCCACTTCGCAAACTCAACAAATTCCGTGAGTTCAGGGTATTGTTTAAGCCACTTTTGCCACTGAATTTTATCGACTTCAACTTCCACTAGACGATCGCCAAATTCAGTGAAATGTTCTGATTTAATACATTGCTGTTGGTAAAATTTAGTGTAAATCTGACCGCTTGTTGTCGGTAACAGCACTCTTTCACAGACCAGCTCGTTTTTCAATCTCGCTCGCATTGCTTCAAATAGAAGATCAATGCCTTGATTTTGTTGTGCCGAAAGGTAAACCGCCACAGGTTTGCCGTCATCGTTGTATTCGATATGTGGCTCAATACCATCCAAGCGATCAACCTTGTTATACACAAGCAAGGTTGGAATTTCTAATGCATCAATCTCATCTAACACTTGATTAACTGCATCAATATTTTCATTTTTACGGTCGTCTGCACCATCAATCACGTGTAGCAACAAGGTCGCTTCTGTAGTTTCTTGTAGGGTGGATTTAAACGCAGACACCAAATCGTGGGGCAAAAAGCGGATAAAGCCAACAGTATCTGCCAAAATTGCTGTGCCAACATCTTGAATTTGAATTCGTCTTAATGTCGGGTCAAGGGTAGCGAACAGTTGATCTGCCGCATAAACACCTGCATCGGTAATCGCATTAAATAGGGTTGATTTACCTGCGTTGGTATAGCCGACAAGGGAAATGGTTGGAATGTCCGCTTTTTGGCGAGTTTTGCGGTTCTGATCACGCTGTTTACTCACTTTTTCCAAGCGGTTTTGTAACTGCTGAATACGCACCTTGATTAAACGACGATCCGTTTCTAACTGCGTTTCCCCTGGGCCTCGTAAGCCTACCGCACCGCCTTTTTGTTGATCTTGGTTACCTAAACGGCGGACTAAGCGAGTGGATAAATGGCGAAGCTGTGCGAGTTCAACTTGCAATTTGCCCTCGTGGGATCTTGCTCGTTGGGCAAAAATATCCAAAATCAAACCTGTACGATCTACCACTCGGCAATCGCAAAGGGATTGTAGATTACGCGTTTGAGCTGGGCTAAGTTGGTGATTAACCAAAACGACCGTCGCATCAAAATCTTTGACTGCATCCGCAATTTCTTGGGCTTTGCCTTGACCAACATAGTATTTGATATGGGGAGCGGAACGTGTGGTTATCAATGTAGCAACAACTTCTACCCCTGCGGATTCGGCAAGGGTTTGAAACTCCATCAGATTTTCAACATCTTTGGTTTGAGAGAGATAAAGATGCACCACAATGGCACGTTCTTTTTCTGGTGTGTTTTGCGCTTTTTCAGGCAATGGAAAACCAAACACAGAATCTGCTGTGTTTGGTTCATTCAAGAGATCTAACGTAGTAATAAAATTATTCCGACTTTTCTACCACTTCAGCAGATTGCACTGGTGCTTGATGAGCGTGGTTAGAGTTATTGTTGTGAGAAATCGCACGAGCCGGCACAACGGTTGAAATTGCGTGCTTGTAAACCATTTGACTCACGGTGTTCTTTAATAAAATAACGAATTGATCGAAAGACTCAATTTGACCTTGTAATTTAATGCCATTCACGAGATAAATGGAAACTGGAATCCGTTCACGGCGAAGTGCATTTAAGTATGGATCTTGTAAAGATTGACCTTTTGCCATTTTATGTTCCTTCTAATTATTGTTGTTTAATGCTTTGCCAAAGGCATTGGCGATATTATCACAGTTTTTCAAAATTTGGCGTCATTTTTTCGATCATTTTTGCATAAGCACCTTCTGGATCTAAACTATCAAGCCATTCTAGCTCACTTGTCCAACCTCTTAACCACGTAATTTGACGTTTTGCCAGCTGGCGAGTCGCACAAATGCCTTTAAAAATCGCTTCATCAAGAGAAATTTGCCCTTCCAAATATTCCCACATCTGACGATAGCCCACGCAACGAATAGAAGGCAAATCACCGTGTAGATCACCACGTTCATATAATTGACGGACTTCCTGCTCAAAACCAAGATCAATCATTTTATGAAAGCGTTGTTCAATACGCTGATGTAATACGGCTCTATCTTGTGGTGCAATCGCAAACTGCATAATATCATAAGGAATACCTTCCCCTTGCTGTGCAGTAAGCTCCGTCATTGTTTTACCTGAAATATAAAAGACCTCTAACGCCCGATTAATACGCTGACTATCGTTAGGGTTGATCCGTTCAGCTGAAATTGGATCGATATTAACCAGTTCTTGATGTAAACCAGCCCAACCGATTTGCTCTGCTTTTGCTTCAATCTCCGCTCGAATAGCGGGATCTGCCGAAGGCAATGGCGACAAGCCATCAAGCAATGCTTTGTAATAAAGCATTGTGCCACCCACCAACAACGGAATTTTGCCTTGTGCCGTAATGTCCGCCATTTCTCGTAGCGCATCTTCACGGAAATTCATGACAGAATAACTTTCTGATGGGTCAAGAATATCAATTAAACGATGGGGAGCAAGTTCGAGTTCAGCTTTACTCGGCTTAGCCGTGCCTATATCCATACCTTTATAAATTAAGGCGGAATCAACACTGATGACTTCAACGGGTAATTGTTGACGTAGGGCAATGGCAAGATCGGTTTTCCCCGATGCCGTTGGCCCCATTAAAAAAATGGCGAGTGGTTTTTGCATGACATCTCATCTGTAAAATAACAAGCGGTGAGATTGTAGCGAAACTTTGCAAAAAAGCCACAGAATCTCACCGCTTGAGACAATTAAGCTAATCCTAACGCATATTTCAACGCCTGTTTTTTCAAGGGCGTTGCACGCTCCGCCACAATTAACGCAACATTACGCGCGACTTTCACAGGCAATAAATCTGTCTTAAAGGTTTTATAGAACACATCCATTCCTGTTTGCATTAACAGATTATCGGGCTTACGTTTTTGTTCGTAACCTTTTAACACTGCTTCATCTGCAAAATTCCGCCCTTTTTCGACCGCTTGTTCTATCACTTCAAGTAAGGCTTTCACATCTTTAAAACCGAGATTTACCCCCTGCCCTGCCAGTGGATTAATCGTGTGAGCAGAGTCTCCAACTAAGACAATCCCATTTCGCACATAGCTTTGGGCGTGCTGACGTGTGAGCGGAAAACTCCCGTGAGCGGTCACTTCAACTTCGCCTAAACGACGAGGAAAATGGCTCTGAATCTCTGCACTTAATTTCTCTTTGCCCATCTGTTGCAGTTGAGCAATGCGTTGTGGCGAGTCATACCAAACCACACAACCGTTATGCTCAAGTAACGGTAAAAAGGCTCTTGGGCCACTTTCAAAAAACTGTTGCCAAGTGACACTCTGTTGCGGTAACGCAGTCTTGACTACGGCAAGCAGACAATGTTGGCGATATTGCCAGCTCGTCAAACCTATACCCGACCAGCGACGCACAAGGGAATTTGCACCATCACAGGCAATCAATAGCGGTGCGGAAAACGCCTGCTGATCCAGCTCGACCGTCCAAATACCGCTCTCATCACGATTTGCAGAAATTTGCTCAAAACCGACCGCTTGCTGACAGTTCGGATATTGTGCCAACGCTTGCCAAAGTCCAAGCTGAATGAGGTTGTTTTCGACCATATAACCCAACTTATCTAAGCCAAGATCATTAGCGTGAAAAGCGGTGTTAAAGCCATCAATTTCCCAAGTTTCTAAGCCGTCATAAGGACAAACTCGCATTGCTTCAATCGCCTGCCACGCCCCTAATTTCTCCAACAACGCAACGGAAGCCACACTAATCGCTGAAATTCGCACATCATAAGGTGCATTCGGATCAAATGTCGGCAACGGATTTTTCTCAATCAGAACAACCTTTAGCCCCAGCTTTGCCAACCCTAACGCTGTCGCCGCCCCGACCATTCCGCCACCCATTACAATCACATCTTGTTGAGCCATCGTCATTTTCCTCTCAAATTTATTAGGCGGAAGTTTACTACAAGCGGTGAGATCTTCATTGATTTTTGCAAAATTTTTGTGACACTCGTCGAAAAACCAACATTTTTTGCTATTCAAAGATAAACATACTTTTTACGCTAATACAAAAAAGGAAAAAAAGTATGTCTTTAGCGATTATTTACAGCCGAGCATCTATCGGTGTTGAAGCCCCATTAGTGACTATTGAAGTGCATATCAGTGGCGGAAGCCCTGGGCTTACTTTGGTCGGATTACCTGAAAAAAGCGTCAAAGAAGCACAGGATAGGGTGCGAAGTGCTTTGATGAATGCGAATTTTGATTACCCTGCCAGACGTATTACTATCAACCTTGCCCCTGCCGATCTCCCCAAAGAAGGCGGACGTTTTGACTTGCCGATTGCCATTGGAATTTTGGCGGCTTCAGGACAGATTGACAGTGATAAACTCAAACGGATTGAACTGCTTGGCGAGCTGTCTTTGACGGGGCATTTGCGTGGGGTTCACGGTGCAATTCCTGCGGTGTTGGCGGCAAGTAAAGCAAAGCGGGAAATTATCGTCCCACAACAAAATGCCAATGAAGTTTCCTTGGTTTCCAATACCCAAACCTACTGTGCTTCAACCTTGTTACAGGTCGTCAATTTTCTCAACAATCGCGATCAACTGCCAATTGCTCAACAGCTTTCGCAAAATATTGCCGAAAACAGACCGCTCGTCAGCCGTGATTTAACCGATATTATCGGGCAACAGCACGCCAAACGGGCATTGATTATTGCCGCCAGCGGTCAGCATAATCTGTTATTCTTAGGTCCACCCGGTACAGGTAAAACAATGCTTGCCAGTCGCCTTGCCGATCTATTGCCTGAAATGGAAGATGGTGAAGCGATTGAAACAGCATCTGTCACCAGCCTTGTACAAAATGAACTCAACTTTCAGAACTGGAAAAAACGCCCTTTCCGCTCCCCACATCACAGCGCATCAATGGTTGCCTTGGTGGGCGGTGGTTCGATCCCGAAACCCGGGGAAATTTCACTGGCACACAATGGCGTGCTGTTTTTGGACGAATTGCCCGAATTTGAACGGAAAGTGTTAGATGCATTACGCCAGCCGTTGGAGTCGGGAGAAATCATTATTTCCAGAGCCAATGCCAAGGTGCAGTTCCCTGCCCGTTTCCAACTGATTGCCGCAATGAACCCAAGCCCGACAGGGCATTATCAAGGTACGCACAACCGAACATCGCCACAGCAATTAATGCGTTATCTTAACCGTTTATCTGGGCCTTTTCTCGACCGCTTCGATCTCTCGATTGAAGTTCCGCTACTGCCACAAGGTGCGTTGCAAAATAATACCGATCAACGAGGGGAAACCACCGAACAGGCTCGCAAGCGAGTACTTGAAGCAAGACATTTGCAATTTAACCGTCGGGGGAAAATCAATGCTCAACTGACGACCAAAGAGATTGAACAAGATTGTAAACTGGCTGATCGAGATGCATTATTTTTAGAAAATGCCTTAACGAAATTAGGTTTGTCAGTGCGAGCTTATCACCGTATTCTCAAAGTTTCTCGCACCATTGCTGACTTGGCTGGGGAAGCCCAAATCCAACAACCGCATTTGGCTGAAGCTTTGGGCTATCGGGCGATGGATCGTTTATTACAGCGACTACAAGGAGAAAGTTAGTTCTCAAAAACCTCTAACACCAACTTACTCAAACAGTCCAACAACATCAACTCTTGATTGACCGCATTGACTTCGCGTAAATCCCGTTGGGTTTGTTGGATAATTTGATGCCCTTTGAGTAAACTTTGAGCTGTCAGCTGTTCGCTAAAAGGCAGAATACCGTTTTGCAAATCTGGATTGAGCCAACCTGTTGCGATTTGCATTTTGGCTTTCAGGGCATCGCTGAAAAACGAACCCAGCCATTCAAGCTGTTGTAGCACTTGCTCAGGCTCTTTGTCAAAAGCAGAAAAGAGCAAGAAAACATCTCGGCTTTTGTAAAAACGCCAAAAGGTCTGCAAAAAGGTTTTACGGCTTGGCAAGCGGTCTGTTTCAAGGAATGTTTTGCAAAGCAATGGGCGGTTGTGGCATAAACGAAGTGCGGTTTCAATCTCGTTTGGCTGTGCGGTTGGGCATTCCGTTTGTAGCCATTCAAATGCTTGTGACGGTTCAGGCGTATGAATTAACCACGTCTGACAACGGCTTTGTATGGTGGCAAGCATTGTGGCTTGCAAAGGAGCTTCCAATAAGAAATAGACATTTTGGTTCGGCTCTTCAAGGGTTTTCAGTAACGCATTCGCCGCCGCTTCCGTTAAACGTTCAGCCCCCGCCAGATAAACTACGGCATTTCCGCCCTGTTGAGAAAATTGTTGTAATTTGGCAGTGATCTCCCGTACTTGATCGATCCCAATATCCTTATCATCAATCGGGGCTAACAGGTGAAAATCAGGGTGATTGCCACTCTGCCATAACAAACAGCTTTTGCATTGTCCGCAAGGTTGGTTCTGTTGTGGTGAATGGCAAAGCAACCAATGGGCAAAATGGCGAATAAGTTGCTCAGTTCCTAAACCGCTGTCTGTTTTAAACAATAAAGCGTGATGCCCTCGACCTTGTTGAAAGGTTGAAGTAATTTGGTAGTGGGTTCGTTGGTGCCAGGGGTACAGGTTCATATTAATCCAACAAATTACCAGCTGATATTAGGTTTTCGTTGTTGAGCTACACAATCTTTGAGATAAAGATTAATTAATGTCTGATAAGGCAAATTAACTTCATCAGATAATTTTTTAAAATAATCTATCGTTTCATCTTCGATACGAATTGTGACTACTTTTTTTGACTTCAACGTTGTCGCATACGGGTTTTTGATACCGTTAGAAAAATCATATTCGTCTCTCATTGTTGCCTCCCATACTGTATAGTTTCTTGTTTTGTCGCTTTTCTTGCCGAGATAATTCTGAGATTGTTATCTCTCTCACAATGAACTACTACGAGAATATTACTCCGTTCACTGCGTCCCAATAATAAAAAACGTTCTTCATAAAATGAATGATCAGGATCTGGGATAAGAATGGCGTGATCATCATAAAATACGGTGATGGCTTCATCAAAGGTAATACCGTGTTTTTTTTCGTTAATCTCCGCTTTCTTTTTATCCCATTCAAAACCTTCAATAGAAAACATTGATATGTTCCTTCGTAAATATATTATATTTACATATTCAAAACAATCTTTAGATTATTTCTCTGATGTTAAAAATATTTCCACCGCTTGTTGAATATCTGCCGACACCTGCTCTATCGCAGGTTCAGCGTTAATAACAACTGCTTTCGGATTCTCTTTGACTAAGGCTAAATAACGCTCACGGGTACGGTGGAAAAAGTCGATGTTGAGTTGCTCAATACGATCTAATGCTCCACGTCCCCTTGCTCGTTCCAAACCAATTGACGGTTCAATATCAAGGTAGATCGTAAAATCAGGTTCAAAATCCCCTAAAATCGCTGAACCTACATTATCCACGAGATCCGCCAATCCCCGTCCACCGCCTTGATAGGCTTGGCTTGACATATTGTGGCGATCGCCGACAACCCATTTGCCTGAAGCCAAAGCAGGTTCGATCACCGTTTCTACAAGCTGTGTACGAGCTGCATAAATCATCAACACTTCCGCTTTGTCGGTTGTATGCTCGCCGTCTTTGCCTTCTTTCCATAAATTGCGAAGTGCTTCAGCAATCGGCGTTCCACCCGGTTCGCGGGTGGTAATAAATTCAATACCGTGAGCCACTAAGGTTTCACTTACGACACGTTGTGCATTGCTTTTGCCAGCTCCTTCCAATCCTTCAATGACGATAAATTTTCCACGCATTATTTGTTCTCACTCTTTTTATTTCGCTCAATTTGGATCCACTCTCGCACCGCTTTATTATGTTCATCTAAGGTACGACTGAATTTATGTCCGCCCGAACCGTCCGCCACAAAATAGAAATAAGGCGTACTGTCAGGCTGTGCCGTCGCCTTAATCGACGCTTCGCTCGGCATTGCAATCGGTGTCGGCGGTAAGCCATCAATCACATAAGTATTATAAGGCGTAGGTTCAAGCAGATCTTTCTTACGGATATTGCCATCATATTTATCGCCCATACCGTAAATGACGGTTGGATCGGTCTGCAATTTCCAGCCATTTTTCAAGCGATTGATAAACACCGATGCCACTTGCGGACGTTCATTCGCCACACCCGTTTCTTTTTCGACAATCGAAGCCAAAATTAACATTTCATAAGGGCTTTTAAGCGGTAGGTTTTCCGCTCTATTTTGCCAAGCCTGCTCTAATACCTTTTGCTGTTTTTGATAAGCACGTTTAAGCAGATCAATGTCTTTGGAATACGGCACATAGCTATAAGTATCAGGGGCTAGCCAACCTTCCAGTTTATCCTGAGCGATACCTAATAATTGCGCAATCTCGGCTTCGGTTTTGTCCGTCAAAGTTTGTTCTAAATAACGAGCCTTTGCCAACTGCTCACGCCACGTTTTAAAGGTTTTCCCTTCAATAAACTGCACATTCAACTGCACTTCTTTACCGCTGTTGAAGTGTTGCAACAGCTCTTTCACCGTAGCGATATTATCTAACGCATAAACCCCAGCCTTAAATTTACTGAGTTCAGGGTTAAGGCGGATCAAATAGGGCAATAGCTCCACATCATCACGGTGAATAATGCCTTGCTCTGCTAATAGCTGAGCGAGTTTTTGGCTTGATGTCCCTTTTTCTAACACAAACAGTTGTTCAGGTTTAACGGTTAGTTGATGTTCCGCTAACTGATTGAGTTTTTGGTAAACATAAACGCCACCACCAAGGGCAACCGCAGATAAAAGCCCAAGGGAAATAAGAATTTTTTTTAACATGGTTAGGAATATTGATCAAAAGAAAAACGAAACGAACCTTACTATAAGGAATAGTAAAAAGCTATGACAAGCGGTAAGATTTTTCTAAAATTTTACAAATTGAGAATAAATGGTGGGTCGTGAAGGATTCGAACCTTCGACCAACGGATTAAAAGTCCGCTGCTCTACCGACTGAGCTAACGACCCGTTTGGGAATTGAGTTCTAAAGTGGTGGGTCGTGAAGGATTCGAACCTTCGACCAACGGATTAAAAGTCCGCTGCTCTACCGACTGAGCTAACGACCCTTTAGAAAGGTACGCTGATTAAATGGTGGGTCGTGAAGGATTCGAACCTTCGACCAACGGATTAAAAGTCCGCTGCTCTACCGACTGAGCTAACGACCCATAATCTTGCGTAACGAGGGCGTATCATACGGATTTTACGTTTGAGATCAACCCTTTTTTTTATTTTTTAGATTATTTGCATAGTTTACAAGCAAATAATATTCACAAGCGGTGAGATTTTGCAAAAAATTTACCAAATCTTACCGCTTGTCTTTATGCGAAAAAAATTATGCTTTCGCTTTTTCAGCTGCTTTCACGATCACCGCAAATGCAGGGGCTTTAAGTGACGCACCGCCTACTAATGCACCGTCAATATCAGGTTGAGTAAATAACTCTGCTGCATTCGCATCATTTACTGAACCGCCGTATTGGATAATCACTTGATCTGCCACTGCTTGTGACTGTTTTGCAATGTGACCACGAATGAAAGCGTGAACTGCTTGAGCTTGTGCTGGAGTTGCAGATTTACCTGTACCGATTGCCCAAACTGGCTCATAAGCAATCACCGCACCGTTGAACGCTTCTGCACCTAAAGTATTTAATACTGCATCTAACTGACGAGCGCATACCGCTTCGGTTTGACCAGCTTCGTTTTCTGCTTCCGTTTCACCGATACATAACACTGGCACTAAACCTGCTTCTTTTAATGCTGCAAATTTTTTCGCAATAAACTCATCGCTCTCTTTGTGGTAAGTACGACGCTCAGAGTGACCGATAATGATATATTTCGCACCAAAATCTTTTAACATTGCCGTTGAAATATCCCCTGTGAAAGCACCTTGTACATTCACATCAACGTTTTGCGCACCTAACGAAATTAATTTCTTCGTAGTACATTCACAGCCACAGCTCGCTAATGCTGCTTCTGCTTCTGCTAAATACATTACAGGTGGTGCGATTGCGACATCACAACCTGTTACACCATCAAGTTCTCTTTTTAGGCTTTCCACTAATTCTTTAGTGAATGCTTTGCTACCGTTTAATTTCCAGTTACCCATTACTAACGGACGACGTGCCATGTTGTTTCTCCTATTCGAGTGAAATGTAAAAATAAAAACGTGCAAACTATACCAAATTTTTACAAGAATTTATTGTTTTTCCGCAAGATTTCAACTCAAGATTAAAAAATAACTGTTAAAATAGCCATTAAATAACGATAAGGCACTGTTTCGTGCCTTTTTTAATAGGAAAAATCATGCAATTAGCATATCTATTCGGCAAACCGACCCAAGCTGGTCAATTGAAAGCAGAATTTGCCGATTTTATTGTCAAAGAAGAGCTTGGCTACGATTTGTCAGGCGATGGGGAATTTGTGGCGGTAAAAATTCGTAAAACCGATGCAAATACCTTGTTTGTCGGCGAAAAGTTGGCAGAATTTGCAGGTATTTCTGCTAAAAATATGAGTTATGCTGGGTTAAAAGATCGCCACGCAGTCACAGAGCAATGGTTCTGTTTACATTTAGCAGGCAAAGAAACACCTGATTTTTCACAGTTTCAACTAGACGGCGTAGAAATCGTTGCAGTCACTCGCCATAACCGCAAAATTCGGGTGGGAAGTTTGGCTGGCAATCATTTTGAGCTATTGCTAAGAGAGGTAAAAGAGAGCGATGATCTCACCGCTCGTTTGCAACAAATACAAGCGGTCGGATTTCCGAATTATTTTACTGAACAGCGTTTTGGGCGAGATGGACATAATTTAACCCAAGCACAGCGTTGGGCTAAAGGTGAAATTTCAGTCAAAGATCGTAAGAAACGCAGTTTTTATCTTTCTGCCGCCCGTAGTGAAATTTTCAATCTTGTTGTGTCTAACCGCATTGAACTCGGTTTAACCCAGCAAGTATTGGAAAATGATTTAATGCAACTGGCTGGTTCAAACAGCTGGTTTGTCGCAAAAGCAGAAGAACTAGCGGAACTTAACAAGCGGTTAGAATTGCAAGATATTTTACTTACTGCACCGCTTGTCGGCGAAAACTCTGCGACACAAACGGTGTCTGAGTATGAGCAAAAAATCGTGACGGAACATCAAGATCTACTGGCATTAATGGCAAAAGAACGAATGAACGCTACTCGCCGTGCAATGTTCTGTAAACCACAGCACTTTGAATGGGCATTTGAAGATGATGGATTACGGTTGAAATTCTTTTTAAACGCTGGCAGTTATGCCACGGCGTTGGTGAGAGAATTAATTCAAATTGAAGAGAAATAAAGGATTAGAATGAATATTTTATTAAGTAATGACGATGGCTTTCATGCCCACGGCATTCAAGTATTAGCAAAAACATTAAGAGAAGCAGGGCATAAAGTGACGATTGTTGCCCCTGATCGTAATCGCAGTGCGGCATCAAGCTGTTTAACCTTGGTTGATCCGCTTCGTGTTCATAAATTTGAGAATGGTGATTACGCTATTATCGCAGGCACACCGGCAGACTGTGTACATTTGGCATTAAACGGTTTACTTGATGAGCCATTCGAACTTGTCATTTCAGGAATTAACCATGGTGCAAATTTAGGCGATGATGTGATTTATTCTGGAACGGTTGCGGCTGCTCTTGAAGGTCGTCATTTGCCATTGCCTTCAATTGCAGTTTCTCTTGTTGGACACAAAGGCGCCAATTATTTGGTCGGACAGTGCCATTTTGAAACTGCAGCACAAGTAGTGTTGGATCTATTACCAAAAGTGGTGACTGATAAAATCCCTGCTAACCAAGTATTAAACGTCAATGTACCAAATGTGCCTTACGCAGAACTCAAAGGCATGATGGTTACCCGTTTGGGCGACCGTTCACCTGCTGCCGAAATCATTAAACAGCAAGATCCTCGTGGTTCAAATGTTTATTGGATTGGAACTACAGGTAAACCGACTGATGAAAGTGAAGGTACGGATTTCTATGCGATTAATCACAACTACGTTTCCGTCACGCCTGTACAAGCAGATATGACGGCTCATCAATCTATTCAAACCTTAAAAGAGATTTTATAAATGAAATTATTCGGAACAATTTATGATAAAACCATGGAATGGTCGAAACATAAATTTGCAGCTGTCTGGCTCAGTTTTGTGAGTTTTATTGAAGCAATTTTTTTCCCTATTCCACCTGATGTGATGCTGATTCCTATGTCGATGAGTAAACCGCAATTAGCGACTCGCTATGCGATTTACACAACAATTGCCTCAGTCTTAGGGGGGATTATTGGTTACTTTATTGGATTATATGCATTTGATTGGGTAAAAGACATTATTGCAAGCTGGGGAATGCAAGCGAGCTTTGATCAAGCAATGGCTTGGTTTGAAACTTGGGGCGTGGCGATTGTCTTTTTAGCAGGCTTCTCACCTATTCCATTTAAAGTATTTACTATTTGCGCAGGTGTCATGCAGATGGCATTTTTACCTTTTGTGTTAACAGCTGCAATTTCTCGTTTTGCTCGATTCATTCTTGTGGCAAAATTATCAGCATGGGGCGGAGAGAAATACGCAGATAAAATCCGTCGTTCTATCGAGTTAATTGGTTGGGGTACAGTAGCTGCAGCTGTTGTCGCCTATGTTCTTTATACCTTATTAAAATAGAGGCTATTATGAAAAAATCATTTCTTCTACTTCCATTCGCTGCTGCAGTATTAACAGCGTGTTCATCAAATACATCTGAAACCTCTCCAAATGTAGAGGTGACGGAAGCAGGTTCTGCATGGCAAACTGAGGTTCAGCAAGCTGAAATGCCAAGCTCTATGACACAGCCTAGCTATCAAGCTCAACAACCAAGCTATACACCTGCGCCTCAACCAACTTACGGGCAAACTCAACCGACATATAGCCAACCAAGCTATGGTCAAACGAATATGAGTGGAGCAAGTGAAATGGTCGGGAACTGTAATGTGGTAAGAGATAGCAGTAATACCCCAATTTATAGCCAAATCCCAAAAGGTTGCTATACAGATAGCTCTTATACAGTTGGAAAACATGATACTTGGTTCTTAGTCGCTTATTTAACAGGACAAACAGCAAATCAACTTGCGACATTAAATAACCTAAGCACGGCAACGCCATTAAAAGTTGGCCAGGTTTTACGTGTAAAATAATTCTTAACTAAACACATTTTTACTCATACATACTATTATTTATAGAGCGCCATTTTTGGCGTTCTTATTTTGTTTAAAGGACATTTAGAATGAAAAAATCTTTTTTATTACTTCCATTAGCAGCGCTTGTGTTGACTGCTTGTGGCTCTAATACTCCAGCACCTGTTGTTAATGCGGATGGTGCAGACCTTTCACCTGGTGTAATGCAGCCAGTTTCAGGTACAGGTGCAACAGACACTAGCTATGGTTGGCAAACTGATGTCCAAAGCACATCCATGCCAACAACGATGACCACCCCAACTTATACACCACCTACACCACAGCCTGTGTATCAAGCACCGCAACCTGTTGCGCAACCTAAGCCTACGCCCGTAGAAAAACCAAAAGCAACAACTACCAAAACAACGAAAAAACAAGTTCCTCAAGATTTCACCATTCCGCGTGATGAGAACAATGCGCCAATTTATAGCCAAATCGACAAAGGTTTCTATAACGGAGACACCTATACCGTACGCAAAGGCGATACCATGTTCTTAATTGCTTACATTGCGGGTAAAGATGTCAAAGAAGTGGCTGCATTAAACAATATGAGCGAGCCTTATCAACTGCGTGTAGGACAAACCTTAAAACTGGGTAATAGCCAACCGGTCGCAACAGAAACTCAAACCGCAAAAGCAGCACCACAACCTGCGCCAAAACCTGTTCAAGTTGAGCCTGTAGTTACTTACACACAAGCACCAAATGGTACGGCTTATGGTTCTGATGGCACTATTACGGGCCCAGTTAAAGCAGGCGCAGGCGATGCAACAGCACCTGTCACTCGCCCAGTCGTCACAGCAACAGCCGGAACAGCGGTTACCGCAACAGCAGGAACTGCGACACCACGTGTAACAGCAACGACGGCAACCAGCCCGAGTGCACCAAGCTATAACACCACCCCAGCACCAGCTGTTTCATCAATCAAATGGCAATGGCCAACACAAGGTCGTGTAATTTCAGGTTTCTCATCATCTGAAGGCGGTAACAAAGGTTTAGATATTGCGGGAACAAAAGGTCAAGCCGTTAAAGCAGCGGCGGCAGGTCGCGTAGTTTACGCTGGCAACGCACTACAAGGTTACGGTAACTTAATCATCATTAAACATAACGATGACTTCTTAAGTGCTTATGCACACAACGATAGCATCAAAGTGGAAGAGCAAGATAATGTCAAAGCAGGTGAAACCATTGCAACTTTAGGTAGCACTGGTACAAACAGCAACAAACTTCACTTTGAAATTCGTTATCAAGGTAAGTCTGTTGACCCTGCTCGTTATTTACCAAGACAGTAAGAAATGTTAAAGCCATTTATGACCTTAAGTTTAACGGCTGCATTAATGGCTTGTTCGCCAACATCGAGCGAACGAGCTATTGGCGGAACAACAGATAAACACGGCTGTTTACCTTCAGCGGGGCAAAGTTATTCTTATTTGAAGCAACAATGTGTGCAACCATTTAACGTAGCAGACATTACCCTAGAAGAGCCAGCCAATGCCACATTAGCCGTTTATGTGATCTTATCTGACGATAAAGCACAGGCAGAAGTCTTTGCGGCAGATCTTCCCGAGAAGACAATCCTGAATGTCGTAAAAGGTGGCTACGTATCTCCAGATAAAAAAGTCCGCTTACGTAAAACCGAAACGGCTTGGAAAATCACGAAGTAATTTTGCAAAAAATTCAATAAATCTGACCGCTTGTCACAAGCGGTCTTTTTACAAGGAGAAATAATGACAACACGTTGTAGCTGGGCTGGTGACAGCGAAATCTATGTGAATTACCACGATAATGAATGGGGCAAACCTGAATATAACAGCCAGAAGCTATTTGAAAAAATCTGCCTTGAAGGGCAACAAGCTGGGCTATATTGGATCACTGTACTCAAAAAGCGAGAAGCCTATCGTGAAGCCTTTTATCATTTCGATCCTGTAAAAATTGCCAAAATGACGGAAGCCGATCTTGATCAGCTTATGCAAAATGCAGGTTTGATCCGCCATCGAGCAAAGCTGGAAGCGATTGTTAAAAATGCGAAAGCCTATCTCGCCATGCAAGCCAACGGCGAAGACTTTAGCCAATTTATCTGGTCTTTCGTGAACAACCAACCACAAATCAACGATGTTCCCACATTAAGTGCAGTTCCAGCCAAAACGAACGTTTCAACTGCGATGTCTAAGGCATTGAAAAAGAAAGGTTTTGTTTTTGTGGGGGAAACCACTTGCTATGCCTTTATGCAATCCATGGGGCTTGTTGATGATCATTTAAATAGCTGTTTTTGTAAAACAAATTTGTAAAAAAATCATGGAAACTGACCGCTTGCACATTATTTTTGCTCATCATGATGAAGATATTCCTGATATATTTTTAGATTATGCTAAACCTAAAAATATATTAGAGCAAACATTATCTGAACGGCAAATTAAAAAATGGAAAAGTCGCCGTATGGCTTATTTTCTATTAAATCAACTTTTTGAAAAATTTAATTTAGATAAAGATTTATTAAATCAAATTGAAAGAACAGCAAGTGGCAGACCTTTTATTTCCCATCCCTATATTGATTTTAATATTAGCCATTCTGGTGATTGGGTCGCGATTATTTTTTCATATCACAAACCATTAAACGCGGTGGGGATTGATATTGAACATCCGCAAAAAATCAGACGATTTCATGATTTACTGCATTATTATGCAAGTGAGCAAGAGATTACTGAAATTCTCAATCCTAACATTTTACCTGAGTTAACTTCACTGGATGCTCGCTTCTACCTGAGCTGGTGCTTACGTGAAGCGGTGCTTAAATCACAGGGTATGGGTATTGTTAAGCTTAAAGAAGTGACTCACTCCTTAAGTAAGCAAACACTGACCACGGCATATAGCCCAAGTGGAAAGTTACATTTTTATTATCAACTCCCGTTTTATTTAGCTTACTTCTTTGAGCAATCGCAATCTGTGTTATCATTGCCGACACTTCAACAATGGCATAATAATCAATTTATTCCCTTAACGGATATTCAACCTATTATTTATCAAGTAAATTAAGGAATACCATGTCAAACACCCATTTAAATACTAATTTAGAAAGCAAACATTCTCGGTTTGGAAAATTAATTTCAGAAGGATTTCAATGGATTTTAAATATTTCTTTATTAGCCATTGGTTCTATTCTTGCTTATTCCCTTTTCTATGAAGCTTATACATTAATTGATTTATTTTTTAATCACAGTGATAAATTTCAAATTGTAGAAAAAATTGTGATTTTCTTTTTATATTTTGAATTTTTAGCCTTGATTGTTCAATATTTCAAATATAACTATCATTTCCCATTACGCTATTTTTTATATATCGGTATTACGGCTATGGTACGTTTAATTATTGTGGATCACTCAAATGCAATGCATACGCTACTTTTTGCCCTTGCCATTTTAGTGATGGTTGTCGCACTCTATGTCGTTCATACCGACCGTTTACGTAAGAGCTAAGGAGAGAGTCATGACTCAAATTCATCAATTTCAACAAAAAGATTTAGAGATTTTAAAAGAAGAAGTGGTTTATCAAGGCCATTTCACCATGAAAAAAATGTATTTCCGCCACAAGTTATTTAATGGTGGAGTAAGCGGTGAAATTGTGCGTGAATTAATGATTAAAGGCTCGGCAGCCGCATTAATTGCCTATGATCCTGTCAAAGACGCCGTAGTGTTAGTCGAACAAGTCCGCATTGGTGCTTACGATCCAACGAGCAATCAATCCCCTTGGTTAGTGGAACTGATTGCTGGAATGGTAGATGAAGGGGAAACGCCAGAAAATGTCGCTATCCGTGAAAGCTACGAAGAAGCAGGTCTAACCGTCAGCAATGTGGAACACGCCTTAAGCATTTGGGACAGCCCAGGCGGAGCAGTTGAGCGTTTACATCTCTTTTTAGGCTTAGTCGATAGCACTCAAGTCGGCGGTGTTTACGGCTTGGAAGAAGAAGGCGAAGATATTCTCGTCCACGTTGTGAGCCGTGAGCAAGCGTACCAATGGGTCGTTGAAGGTAAAATTGATAATGTGATTGCCGTTGTGGGCTTACAGTGGTTGCAGTTGAATTATCAAAAATATCAGAAATAATCATACAAGCGGTGAGATCCAGTGAAAAATTTGCAAATTTTTCACTGGATCTCACCGCTATTTTCTTATCCTTTCAATTCCATTAATGCCTTAGCAATAATCTCTCTCGCACCTTGCAGAGCTAATAAAGCCAAAACGAAAGCAACGATCAAATCGGGATATTTCGACTGGGTAAAATAGACCGCAATCCCCGCCAAAATGACCGCTATATTCCCTATCGCATCATTGCGGGAGCAGATCCAAACACTCTTCATATTGCTATCGCCATCACGAAAATGATAAAGCACCCACAAGGCTGTTAGGTTTGCGAATAAGGCAAGCACACCGACTACACTCATTTCACTATGGTTTGGCAGTTCGCCATAAGCCCAACGATAGAGGGTTGTGATTAAAATAAATAGTCCAAATCCGCCCATGGTTGCTCCTTTTAATAAAGAGGCTTTGGCACGATAACTTAACGCCATGGGCAACACGATCAAGCTAATCACATAATTGGCGCTGTCGCCAAAAAAATCTAAGCTATCCGAAAGTAAAGAAACAGAACCCGATTTTACGCCCATCACGATTTCAATGAAAAACAGAGTGATATTTAATCCAAGGGCAATCCATAATGCTTTGCGATATTTCGGGGAAAGGTGTGTACTGTGTGAAGTACAGCAAGAAGTCGTACAAGCCATAGTCTCTCCGTGTGTTTTAGTTTAACTTGGCGTAAACTATAAACTCCGTAGCAATTACAGGGTCAAGCATCCATGGCAAAATTTTTTAAAATCCGTGAATTAAGCCGAGAAAGTGGCGTGAATTTGGAAACCATTCGTTACTATGAAAAACTGGGGCTAATTGATACTGCAACAAGGCAACCAAACGGCTATCGCTTGTTTAGTGAAAAACAGCTCAACCAGCTCCATTTTATTAAAAGTTGTCGAATGATCGGCTTTCGCTTAGAGGAAATTAAGCAACTAATTATGTTGCAAACTAATCCACATAATCGTTGCGAACTGGTGGATAAATTAACGAAACAGCGTTTAATCCAAATTGAGCATCAAATCGATCAGCTCAATCAAATTAAAGCATTGCTTGAGCCATTAATTGACTGTCAGGCGGAAGACATTGACCATTGCCAAATTATTCAAGGGATTAAAGCGTTAGATTAGAAAGCGGTGAGATCCGCTTAAAAATTTACAATGAGAACGACAAACGCAGTAAGTTGATTGCTTTAAGTGCAAGCGGTAAAATCTTTATCGACCCGATTATCGCTCAGCTAACCGAAGCAGAATTGCAAGTAAGCCAGCAGTTTGGTATGGAAAAATTTGAGCTATTGCTTGATGATACCGAAATGGTATTAAATCAACTTGCTACACAGTTAAACACGATTTAGGATAAACAATAATGATGACAACCAAGGGGCATTCCATTTCTATGAACGCTTGGGGCTTGAACCGTTAAAAACCTTGATGGAACAGAAACTTTAAGGGAAAAAGCGGTGGGAGTTGAATGAAATTTTGTATTTGCAAAATTTTTACCGACCCCCACCGCTTGTCTATCTTATTGATTCGATCTGGAAAAAGTTGCTGCTTCTACGATTAACTCATCACTTGGACGAATCCCTGTATAAAGCACAAACTGCTCAACTGCTTGTAGCGTCATCACTTCTGCACCAGAAATCACTTGCTTGCCTTGAGCTTTCGCATACTGAATCAAAGGTGTTTCCGCTGGCATTGCCACCACATCAAAAGCCGTTTGAGCCTGTTGAATCATCATTTCGGGGAAGGCTAAGTCAAACTCTTCTTTTCCGCCCTTCATACCAATCGGAGTGACATTGACTAAAATGTCCGCCTGTTGATTTTCAAGGCTATTGATATATTGATAACCGTAAAGCTCAGCGAGATATTTTCCTGTTTCTTGATTACGAGCATAGACTTTCAAATTGGTAAAACCTGAATGTTTAAATGCCGCAACAACCGCTTTTGCCATACCGCCACTGCCTTGCACAATCACACAAGCGGTTGGATCGAGCTGATATTTTGCAATTAATTTCTCAATCGCAATATAGTCGGTGTTATAGGCTTTCAAATAGCCATTGGTATTGACAATCGTATTGACCGATTCAATCGCTTTTGCAGATGCATCAATTTCATCTAAAAACGGCATACAGGCTTCCTTAAACGGCATAGACACCGCACAGCCCCGAATACCTAAGGCTCTCACGCCTTTGACTGCGTGTTCAATATCTTTGGTGGTAAATGCTTTATAAACGAAGTTTAAATCGAGCTTTTGATAAAGATAGTTATGGAAATAAGTGCCAGTGTTGCCTGGTCTGCCCGATAGGGACATACAAAGTTGAGTATCTTTATTGATCATAAATTTGCCTTATTGAATAGAATAAGTGCCATTATGCTGTTTTAGATGTAAAACAACAAGGAAGTCGATCAAAAAACAAAAGCCTTGGGTTTCCCCAAGGCTTTCTTTTTGCATTAACGCATAAGCGAAAATTATTCGCCAAGACGCTCTTTGATACGTGCAGATTTACCTGAACGCTCACGTAAGTAGTAAAGTTTAGCTTTACGTACCGCACCTTTACGTTTAACAGCAATGCTGTCAATCGCTGGTGAGTGAGTTTGGAATACACGCTCAACGCCTACGCCGTTTGAAATTTTGCGTAAGGTGAATGCAGAATGCAAGCCACGGTTACGAATTGCAATAACCACGCCTTCGAACGCTTGCAAACGTTTTTTACTACCTTCTACTACCCATACCTTAACTTCTAATGTGTCACCTGGACGGAAGCTAGGTACGTTTTGTTTTAACTGTTCTTGTTCGATTTGTTTGATGATGTTACTCATTTTAATAAACCTTCTATGTCCTAGAATTAACTGATTTGTGTCGTTTCTTTATGTTATTCAACAACACGCGTTGTTCGTCAGTCAGAGCTAGGCTATCCAATAGCTCAGGGCGTCTTAACCACGTTCGTTCTAGCGACTGTTCTAATCGCCATTTGCGAATTTGCTCGTGGTGACCCGACATCAGCACTTGCGGTACAGGTAAGCCATCTAATACTTCAGGGCGAGTATAATGCGGACAATCCAATAAACCTTCTGCGAAAGAGTCTTCCAACGCTGAAGCCTGTTTGCCTAATACCCCAGGGATAAACCGTGCAACAGCGTCAATTAACGTCATTGCAGGAAGTTCCCCCCCAGTGAGAACGTAATCACCAATTGACCATTCTTCATCAATTTCAGTTTGGATCAATCGCTCGTCAATGCCTTCATAACGCCCACAAACCAAAATCAATTTTTGATTTGTTGCCAGCGTTTGTACACCAGCTTGATCGAGTTTACGTCCTTGCGGTGAGAGATAAATCACTTTAGCTTCTACACCGTCTTCCTTACAAGCGGTTGCTTTTGCTTCACGAATTGCATCACGAAGCGGTTGCACCATCATCAACATACCCGGCCCACCACCATAAGGGCGGTCGTCCACCGTTTTATGTTTGTCGTGTGTGAAATCTCGGGGATTCCAACACTGTACTTGTAAGAGATTTTGTTTTACTGCTCTACCTGTTACCCCAAAATCAGTAATTGCTTTAAACATTTCGGGGAAAAGGGAAATAATACCAATCCACATATTTTGACCTACGAAATGCGACTGCTAAAGCTCACTGCATACCTGAGGTTAGAAACCAGCGTCCCAATCCACTGTAATTGTTTTAGTGGCGAGATCTACTCTTTTAACTACTTGTTCATATAAGAACGGGATTAAACGTTCTTGCTTACCGAAAGCATCTTTACTGCCAGCTTTTACCACCAACACATCATTTGAACCTGTTTCCATCATTTCGGTCACAGTTCCCATTGCATAACCTTCAAGGTTTACCACTTGGCAACCGATCAAATCGTGCCAATAATAATCCCCTTCTTCCAATTCTGGAAACACGGCTAAATCCACACCAATCTCGGCGTTGGTTAATAGCTGTGCGGTTTCACGGTCTTCTGTGCCTTTTAATTTCACAATCAAATCATTGTTGTGATAACGCCAACTTTCGAGTTCAATTTGTTGCCATTGCCCTTTAATTTTTAAGAACCACGGCTGATAATCGAAAATACTTTCAGGATATTCTGTCGATGAATAAAGGCGTAGCCAGCCACGGATACCATAGGTTGAACCTAATTTTCCGACAACTTCAATTTTTTGCTCGCTCATATTCACCTACTTATTTAATTTGTGGAATTAAGCTGCTTGACGCGCTTCTTTCACTAATACTGCAACACGATCAGAAAGTGATGCACCTTTAGCAACCCAAGCATCTACTTTAGCAACGTCTAAACGTAAACGTTCTGCGTTACCAGTTGCGATAGGGTTGAAGAAACCGATACGCTCGATGAAACGACCGTCGCGTGGGCTACGGCTGTCAGCGACAACGATTTGATAGAATGGGCGTTTTTTAGCTCCGCCACGAGATAAACGAATGGTTACCATAACCGTCCTCTAAAAGTTTAATGATAGTAAAAAAGAAAACCCTCGTTCGAGGTGAGGGTGCGAAACTTGTTCAAAAAAGAGAGAACAAGCGGTCGGATTATACGGATTTTTTGCAAAAAGGCAAGGAAAACTCCTTCTCACATACAAAAACACCGCCTTAACAGCGGTGTCTTTTCACTCAAATTTTGCAATTAGCAATTTTGCTTACCATACTGCTCTTTACGAAGAATTGCACGCACGCTTGCATCAAACTGTGCTAATACTTCTTCTGCGTTTTTCGGATCAGTACCACGCGCATCTAAGTAGAACTTAATTTTCGGTTCTGTACCTGATGGACGAGCGATTAAACGGCTACCGTTTTCAAGCACAAATACTAAAATATCGCTTTGGCGATCTGTTTTCGTATGATCTAAGAAAGTCGCTACTTTGAAACCACCGACTTCGCTTGGTGGGTTAGTGCGTAATGCTGTCATTAACTTGCCGATTGCAGATAAATCATCAACACGGATAGAGATCTGACCGCTTACATAAGCTCCAAACTCTTTAGTAAAGTCATCTGCATAATCTGCTAAAGTTTTACCTTGTTTTTTCAGGTTACGAACCAAGTCTAAGAACATAATCGCTGCAGAGATACCGTCTTTATCACGCACTTTATCTGGATCAACTAAGTAGCCTAATGCTTCTTCAAAGCCGAATAATAAACCGTTTACTTTACCGATATATTTGAAGCCTGTTAATGTTTCTTCTGACTCAAAGCCATATTTCTTCGCAATTTCTGCAAGTGCTGGTGAAGATACAAGTGAGCAAGCTAAAATACCTTTTTTGCCTTGTGCGTGGTATTGTTTTGCTAAATACCAACCTAAGAAACAACCGATAACGTTGCCGTGTAAAGGTTTCCAATTGCCTTGTGCATCTGGTACTGCCACTGCCAAACGGTCTGCATCTGGGTCATTTGCAATAATAAATTCCGCATTTCTCTCTTTAGCCACTTTAATTGCTAAATCTAATGCCCCTTTCTCTTCTGGGTTCGGGAAGTTTACCGTTGGGAATGTGCCGTCTGGCCATACTTGTTCAGCAACGATAGATGGTTGTGGCAAACCTGCTTTGGCTAATGTTTTGCTTAATACTTCATAACCTACGCCGTGCATTGCGGTATAAACATAGTTAATATCTACTTGTGGCTCTTTAGCGAGGCTTGCTGTTTTTGCAATATACGCATCAACAATTTCATCATCTAATACGATGTAATTTTGACTGCGTGGTAAGTCTTTGATACTGCCTTGTGCTACTTTATCAATACAAGCTGCTATTTCTTGGTCTGCTGGCGATACGATTTGACCACCGCCGTTTGCTTTACCTAAATAAACTTTATAGCCATTATCTTCAGGTGGGTTATGGCTTGCTGTGACCATTACACCTGCTGTGGTATCAAAGTATTTGATTGCATAAGCAAGCACTGGGGTCGGTAATTTTCTTGGAAGAAGGTAAGTTTTAATGCCTGCTGCCGCCATAATCTCTGCTGTATCACGAGCAAACACATCTGAATTTTTACGTCCATCATAACCTAACACGATAGATGGCTCTTTGTCATAGCCTTTGAGAAATTCTGCTAAACCACCCGCTGCTTGAGCAACAAGTACGCGGTTCATACCCATTGAACCTGCTTGTAAGCGACCGCGTAAGCCTGCAGTACCAAATTGTAAACGTCCATCAAAACGGCTAGCTAATTCAGCTTGAGCTTTCGCATCATTTGCTTTTGCTTGCGAAATCAATTGCTCTAACTCTGCACGAGTTTCTAAATCAGGATCTTGATCTAACCAATTTTGAGCTACTTGAAAGAGAGTTTCCATAGTGAGTTTCCTTATAGTTAAGATAAACAAATAGACAGTAATAGACTAACTGAAAAGCGGTAAGATTGAAATGATTATTTGTAAATATTGTGTAGTTATTTGATATGGATAAAAGACAAACGATTACATAAAAACACCACCTATTACGGTGGTATTTTTAAAAGAAATTAAAGCGATTGAGCAATACGATCTAATTCAATTTTTGCAGCTTCAACTGCCTTCGCTGCAACATCTGGACCATAGCCAATACCTTCTGCATATACAAACTTAACATCAGTAATACCGATAAAGTTTAACACCGTTTGCATATACATTTTAGTTAAGTCCGCAGGACCATCTTTATAAATACCACCGTGAGCAAGTACTACCACTGCTTTTTTACCTTTGATTAAACCTTCAGGACCATTCGCTGTGTAACGGAAAGTGACACCTGCACGGTTTAAGTAATCAATATAGGTTTTAAGTTGAGCAGGGATACCTAAATTGTACATTGGTACAGCAAATACAAGTACATCGCTGTTATTTACCTCACCAATTAATTTATTAGATAAATCCAGTGCTGCACGTTGCGCGTCATTTTGTGGTTCACCACGTGTACCAGATGCCGCATTTAAATCATAATAAGGAAGTGGACTTACTCCGAAATCATGTTCAGTAAAGTTTGCTGAAATTTTAGATTTAAGGTAATCAACTAATTTATTTGAAGTGGAATTATCTGCAAGAATACTTGATTTGATCACTAATACATTTTTCATAAAAAACTCCGAAGATCGAAAATACGATTGAATAACTATGCATTAGTTTATCTGAATCTAAAAAGAAATAATCGTTCTAGACAAGCGGTTAGATCATTCAAATTTTTTGCAAAAAAAGCCCGATAAAATATCGGGCTTTTTAAGTCAATGTAGAATTATTCTGCCGCTTGTTCAGCTGCAACTTCAGGACGATCAACTAACTCAATGTAAGCCATTGGCGCGTTGTCACCTGCACGGAAACCACATTTTAAGATACGAGTATAACCACCCGCACGGTTTGCAAAACGTGGACCTAATTCATTGAATAATTTAGCAACGGTTTCGATGTTGCGAGTACGAGCAAAAGCTAAACGACGATTAGCAACGCTATCTACTTTTGCTAAAGTAATTAATGGTTCAACTACACGACGTAATTCTTTTGCTTTTGGCAACGTTGTCTTAATGATTTCGTGACTAACTAATGCACTTGCTAAATTACGGAACAACGCCTGACGATGGCTGCTGTTACGGTTTAGTTGACGTCCACTCTTACGATGGCGCATAACCTTATTCCTTCTAAGAAAATCTAAACCTAAAATTAGTCTTCAGCAATACTTGCTGGAGGCCAATTCTCAAGGCGCATACCGAGTGATAAGCCACGAGAAGCGAGAACATCTTTAATTTCAGTAAGTGATTTCTTACCAAGATTAGGAGTTTTTAATAACTCAACTTCTGTACGTTGTACTAAATCACCGATATAGTGAATTGTCTCTGCCTTCAAACAGTTAGCAGAACGAACTGTCAGCTCTAAGTCATCTACTGGACGAAGAAGAATTGGATCAAATTCCGGTTTCTCTTCTTTCACTTCTGGCTGACGAACATCACGCAAATCAACGAATGCAGCGAGTTGCTCTGCTAAAATCGTTGCAGCACGGCGGATGGCTTCTTCTGGATCTAATGTTCCGTTAGTTTCCATCTCAATAACGAGCTTATCTAAGTCTGTACGTTGTTCAACACGAGCAGCTTCAACATTGTAAGCAATGCGATCTACTGGGCTAAAACGTGCATCCACTAATAAGCGACCGATTGGACGATCGTCGTCTTGTGTATGTACACGAGCAGATGCTGGTACATAACCACGACCACGTTGAACACGGATACGCATGTTAATAGATGCGTTTTTATCCGTTAAGTTACAGATTACGTGATCTGGATTCACAATTTCAACATCACCATCGTGAGTAATGTCGGCTGCAGTTACAGGGCCAATCCCAGATTTAGTGAGTGTCAAAATAATATCATCTTTATTTTGCACTTTTACCGCTAGACCTTTAAGGTTTAACAATACTTCAAGAATATCTTCTTGCACGCCTTCTTTGCTGCTGTATTCATGTAATACACCATCAATTTCTACTTCTGTAACTGCGCAACCAGGCATAGATGAAAGTAAAATGCGACGAAGTGCGTTACCTAAAGTGTGGCCAAAACCACGCTCTAACGGCTCTAAGGTCACTTTTGCGTGAGTTGAACTAATTTGCTCAATATTCACTAAGTGTGGCTTTAAAAATTCTGTTACAGAACCCTGCATTTTATCCTCTCTTTGCTTTTAAGCTTTAACTATTATTTAGAGTAAAGCTCAACGATCAGATGTTCATTAATATCTGCTGATAGATCAGAACGCTCAGGAGTACGTTTAAATACACCTTCCATTTTAGTTGCATCAACTTCTAACCAAGTTGGTTTTTCACGTTGAGTTGCTAACTCTAATGATGCTTTGATACGTGCTTGTTTTTTAGATTTCTCACGAACAGCAATCACATCATCAACAGAAACTTGATATGAAGGGATGTTTACAACGCGTCCATTCACTACGATAGATTTGTGGCTTACTAATTGGCGTGCTTCAGCACGAGTAGCCGCGAAACCCATACGGTAAACAACGTTGTCTAAACGACCTTCTAACAATACTAATAAGTTCTCACCGGTATTGCCTTTTAAGCGGTTAGCTTCTTTATAGTAGTTACGGAACTGACGTTCTAAAATACCATAGATACGGCGAACTTTTTGTTTTTCACGTAACTGACTACCATAGTCAGATAAACGTGGTTTACGAGCACCGTGTTGACCTGGTGCTGTATCAATTTTACATTTTGACTCGATCGCGCGAACACCTGATTTAAGGAATAAATCGGTACCTTCACGACGGCTTAGCTTGAGTTTTGGACCCAAATATCTTGCCATTTTCTTTCTCCAATTATCCTAACGTCTTAAACACGACGTTTTTTCGGTGGACGACAACCGTTATGTGGAATCGGAGTCACATCTGTAATGTTCGTGATACGGAAACCCGCTGCGTTTAATGCACGGATTGTTGATTCACGACCTGGACCCGGACCTTTAACCATAACTTCTAAATTCTTTAAACCAAACTCTTTAACCATTTCTGCACAACGCTCTGCAGCAACTTGAGCAGCGAATGGAGTTGATTTACGAGAACCACGGAAACCTGAACCACCCGCAGTTGCCCAAGCTAGAGCATTACCTTGACGGTCAGTAATGGTTACGATTGTATTATTGAAAGATGCGTGGATATGAGCTACGCCATCTACGATCTGTTTTTTTACACGTTTACGTGCACGAACTGGTGTTTTAGCCATTATTTATCTACTCCGATTATTTTTTGATCGGTTTGCGTGGACCCTTACGAGTACGCGCATTAGTCTTAGTACGTTGACCACGTACTGGTAAACTACGACGATGACGTAAACCACGGTAGCAACCTAGGTCTAAAAGACGTTTGATGCTTAAAGTTACTTCACGACGTAAATCACCTTCGACAGTAAATTTACCAACTTCTTCACGCAGTTTTTCAATCTGCTCTTCAGACAATTCTCTGATCTTCACATCTTCAGCAATACCCGTTGCAGCGCAGATCGCTTTTGCACGAGTTTTACCGATGCCATAAATAGCAGTTAGTGCGATTACGGTGTGTTTTTGATCAGGAATGTTAATGCCTGCAATACGGGCCACTATGCACTCCTATTTAACTAAAGTTATTGATATGCTGATCTTGAAAAGCCCGTTTCAGGATACTCAAACAGCATATCAGGACGAAATGAGCTGAGCAGTATAACTGCTCAGCAGGTTCTTTGCAAGAAATAATGTCAATTAACCTTGACGTTGTTTATGTTTAGGGTCGCTACAAATTACGCGTACAACACCTTCACGTTTAACAACTTTGCAGTTACGACACATTCTTTTAACTGAAGCACGAACTTTCATTGCTTATCCTTTTTGATCTAAGGGATTATTGCCCTAAGCCTTTCAAATTGGCTTTCTTCAACACAGAGTCATATTGTAAAGACATGAGATGACTTTGAACCTGTGCGATGAAATCCATAATAACAACCACAACGATCAATAATGAAGTACCGCCTAATTGGAAAGATACTTTCCATAATGATGTTATGATATAAGGAACCAAACAAACAAAGGTAATATATAACGCACCAATTAAGGTTAAACGTGTCATTACTTTATCGATATAACGAGATGTTTGCTCGCCTGGTCGATAACCTGGTACAAACGCACCTGATTTTTTCAAATTATCCGCTGTATCACGAGGATTATATTGCATTCCCGTATAAAAGAATGCAAAGAAGATTACAGCCATTGTAAATAATACAATATAGAGTGGCTGACCTGGTTGTAATAACTGTGATAAATCAAATAACCATTCAAAACCTTCACTTGTTCCGAACCATTGTGCAATGGTTGCTGGGAATAAAATAATACTTGAAGCGAAGATTGCTGGGATTACACCAGCCATATTTACTTTTAATGGTAAATGAGATTGTCTTGCAGGTGCCATCATTCTTCCCTGCTGGCGACTTGCATAGTTTACAACAATTCTTCTTTGTCCACGTTCCACGAAGACAACAAAATATGTTACAGCAAATGCAACTACAGCTATTAGTAATAACACTAATAATGAAATCTCACCTTGGCGAGATTGTTCAATAGTTTGCCCGATTACTGATGGAAGATCAGCAACAATCCCTGCAAAAATAATTAACGAAATACCATTGCCAATGCCACGTTCAGTGATTTGCTCACCTAACCACATCAGGAACATAGTACCTGTTACTAAACTAATTACAGAAGTTACATAGAACAGCATATTTGGATTAGGAACTAATCCAGCTAGCATATTCGGTAGGGCTAATGAAATACCAATAGACTGAATAAATGCTAATAACAACGTAGCATAACGCGTATATTTGCTAATTTTACGACGCCCTGCTTCACCTTCTTTTTTCAATTCGGCAAGTGCTGGGTGTACCGCTGTCAATAATTGAATAATAATTGACGCTGAAATATAGGGCATAATCCCTAACGCAAATATAGAAGCTCTACTTAAAGCACCACCAGAGAACATATTGAACATATCAATGATGGTGCCTTGCTGTTGTCGTACTAGCTCGGATAATACAGAAGCATCAATACCAGGAACAGGAATAAAAGAACCGATTCGGAAAACGATTAAAGCCCCTAAAACAAACAATAATCGTGATTTTAATTCACCAGTCCCTTTTTGGGTATTACCTTGATATCCTGGTTGTTTAGCCATTTATTATTCCTCGATAGAACCACCAGCAGCTTCGATAGCAGCTTTTGCACCTTTAGTTACGCCTAAGCCTTTAACCACTACTGCTTTTTCAACTTTACCTGAAAGAATTACTTTTGCAGATAAAATATCTTTTGTGATTACGTTTGCTGCTTTTAACGCTTCTAAAGTAACAACATTACCATCTACTTTTGCTAAGTCACTTAAACGGATTTCAGCTACGTGTAATGCTTTAAGAGAAGTAAAACCAAATTTTGGTAAACGACGGTATAAAGGCATTTGACCACCCTCGAAACCACGACGAACACCGCCGCCTGTACGAGATTTTTGACCTTTATGACCACGACCACCAGTTTTACCTAAACCAGAACCAATACCGCGACCTAAACGTTTTGCACTGTGTTTAGCACCTTCAGCTGGAGAAAGAGAATTTAAACGCATTCTATTATTCCTCCACTTTAACCATATATGAAACTTGATTGATCATACCACGTACTGCTGGAGTATCTTCTAACTCAACGGTATGACGAATATGACGAAGACCTAAGCCTTTCAACGTTGCTTTATGCTTCGGTAAACGAGCGATAGAGCTACGAGTTTGAGTTACTTTAATAGTTTTAGCCATATTCAATTACCCCAAAATTTCTTCAACGGTTTTGCCACGTTTTGCAGCAACCATTTCTGGTGATTTCATATTTGCTAGTGCATCAATTGTTGCACGAACAACGTTAATTGGGTTAGTTGAACCGTACGCTTTAGAAAGTACGTTGTGAACACCTGCAACTTCTAATACTGCACGCATTGCACCGCCTGCGATGATACCTGTACCTTCGCTAGCTGGTTGCATAAATACGCGTGAACCAGTGTGAGAACCTTTAACAGGGTGTTGTAATGTACCTTCGTTTAACGCTACATTAACCATATTGCGACGAGCTTTTTCCATCGCTTTTTGGATTGCTGCCGGAACTTCACGAGCTTTACCGTAACCAAAACCTACACGACCGTTACCATCGCCCACTACTGTTAAAGCAGTGAAACTCATAATACGACCACCTTTTACGGTTTTAGATACACGGTTAACCGCGATTAGCTTTTCCTGCAGTTCACCAGCTTGTTTTTCGATGTTTGACATCTCAAATTCCTCTATTAGAACTGAAGACCAGCTTCACGAGCAGCATCTGCTAATGATTGCACACGACCGTGGTATTTGAAACCTGAACGGTCAAATGCAACTGCTTTAATACCTTTTTCTAAAGCGCGCTCAGCAACGATTTTACCAACAACTGCTGCCGCTTCTTTATTACCAGTATATTTAACTTGCTCTTTAATTACTTTCTCAACAGTTGAAGCTGCTGCTAAAACTTCTGAGCCATTAGGTGCAATCACCTGCGCATAAATATGGCGAGGTGTGCGATGCACAACTAAACGTGTTGCACCTTGCTCTCTCATTAAATGACGTGCACGGCTTGCACGACGGATACGAGCTACTTTCTTATCCATAGTGTTACCTTACTTTACTTTTTCTTCGCTTCTTTAGTACGTACAACTTCATCAGCGTAACGTACACCTTTACCTTTATAAGGCTCTGGTTTGCGGTATGCACGAATATCAGCTGCCACTTGGCCGATTAACTGTTTGTCCGCAGACTTAAGAATAATCTCAGTTTGTGATGGACATTCACCAGTTACACCTGCTGGCAACTCATGTTCAACCGGGTGTGAGAAACCTAAACTTAATGCAACAGTGTTGCCTTTCATTTGAGCTCTGTAACCAACACCCACTAATTGCAATTTCTTAGTAAAGCCTTCAGTAACACCGATAACCATTGCGTTAACGAGGGCACGAGCTGTACCTGCTTGCGCATCTGCATTAACGATACCCGCTTTTGGAGCGAATGTTAAAGTATCAGCTTCGTATTTTACTTCAACTGCATTGTGAATTTCGCGAGATAACTCGCCATTTTTACCTTTTACTGTTAATAGCTGACCATTCAAAGTAACTTGAACGCCGGCAGGAACAGCGACAGGTGCTTTTGCAACACGAGACATTTTTCCTACCTCACTATTATGCTACGTAACAGATAATTTCACCGCCGAGGCCCGCTTGACGCGCTGCACGGTCGGTCATTACACCTTTAGATGTAGAAACAACTGCGATACCTAAACCACCCATTACTTTTGGTAATTCGTCTTTACGTTTATAAATACGAAGACCTGGACGGCTTACGCGTTGGATACTTTCTACAACTGGTTTGTTTTGGAAATATTTTAAAGTGATTTCCAACTCAGGTTTTGAACCTTCAACAACTTTGAAGCTCTCAACATAACCTTCTTCAGCTAAAACGCTTGCAATAGCAACTTTTAACTTAGATGAAGGCATACTGATTGCAACTTTATTCGCAGCTTGACCGTTACGAATACGGGTCAGCATATCTGCGATTGGATCTTGCATGCTCATGTATTTACTCCCATGATTCCAAATTAAAAGAGGTTATTACCAGCTTGCTTTCTTAAGGCCTGGAATTTCACCGCGCATTGCAGCTTCACGTACCTTAATACGGCTTAAACCAAACTTACGAAGTACACCGTGTGGACGACCAGTTTGGCGGCAACGGTTACGCTGACGGATTGGACTAGAATCGCGTGGAAGTGTTTGTAATTTTAACACTGCATCCCAACGTTCTTCGTCTGAAGAATTTACATCAGAGATAATTCTCTTTAACTCTTCACGTTTAGCGTAGAATTTATCAGCTAATTTCGCACGTTTTACGTCACGTGCAATCATTGATTGTTTTGCCACGATAACCTACCTTATTTACGGAATGGGAAATTGAAAGCCGCTAATAAAGCTTGGCCTTCTTCATCACTTTTCGCCGTTGTGGTGATAGTAATATCTAAACCACGTACACGATCTACTTTATCGTAGTCGATTTCAGGGAAAATGATTTGTTCACGAACACCCATACTGTAATTACCACGACCGTCGAATGATTTCGCGTTTAAACCGCGGAAGTCACGGATACGTGGAACAGCGATAGTAATCAATCTTTCAAAGAATTCCCACATACGTTCACCACGTAGGGTTACTTTGCATCCGATTGGATATCCCTGACGGATTTTAAAGCCTGCAACAGATTTGCGTGCTTTAGTAATTAAAGGTTTTTGACCGCTGATTGCTGTTAAATCTGCTACTGCGTTGTCTAACAGTTTTTTGTCGGTCAATGCTTCACCCACACCCATATTCAGGGTTATCTTTTCGATTCGTGGGACTTGCATGACAGATGAGTAGTTGAATTTCGCTTTTAATTCATTAACTACTGTATCTCTGTAGTAATCATGCAGTTTCGCCATCGCATTACTCCAGTTAATTAAATTGTTTTCTCGTTAGATTTGAAGAAACGGACTTTTTTGCCATCTTCGAATCTAAATCCTACACGGTCAGCTTTGTTTGTTTCTGGGTTGAAAATCGCAACGTTTGACGCATCAATCGCAGCTTCTTTCTTCACTAAACCGCCAGCTTTGCCTAACGCAGGAACTGGTTTTTCGTGTTTAGTGATAATGTTGATACCCTCAACAATCACTTTACCGTTTGGTAACACAGAAGTTACCTTACCACGTTTGCCCTTGTCTTTACCAGCAAGAACAATTACTTCATCGTTTTGACGGATTTTTGCAGCCATTACATTCTCTCCTTATAGTACTTCTGGAGCTAAAGAAATGATCTTCATAAACTTCTCAGAACGAAGTTCACGCGTCACAGGTCCAAAAATACGAGTACCGATTGGTTGCTCAGTGTTATTGTTTAAAATTACACAAGCATTGCCATCGAAACGAATAACTGCGCCATCTGGGCGACGAACACCCTTCTTGGTGCGCACAACAACTGCTTTTAACACATCACCTTTTTTAACTTTACCGCGTGGAATTGCTTCTTTCACAGTAACTTTGATGATATCGCCGATAGCAGCGTAACGACGGTGCGATCCACCTAGAACCTTGATACACATTACGCTACGAGCCCCTGAGTTATCAGCAACATCCAGCATAGTCTGTTCTTGGATCATATTAGTGCTCCGTTAAAATAAAAAACACCCTTTCGGGACGAACCTGTTTGCCCTATGCAAACAGGGTGCGGATTATATCGCAATCGGCTTTACAAGATCAACTGAATTTTAAGCAATTCATCGATTTGCAAAAAATAGGCAAAATCTCACCGCTTGCAGAGTGTGAAATATCGTTCAATTATTCACTATTTCATCTCACTCACCAGACTCATAAACTGCTCTAGCTTCTTCTGCTTTTACTTGAGCATCTTCCAATCGCTTAGCACTAGCTTCAACTCTTTTTTCATAGGTTTCAATTCTTGAAGAGCTCAATCGAGATTGATGATACCTTGCGACACCTTCCGCCTCTCGTGCTTTTTGATTATTTATATTTGTTGGATTTGCTTGAGCAATTTTTATCGCTTCTTCAGCTGCACGTCTGGTTTCTTCAACTTTTGCTTCTAATTGCACAAGCTCACGCTTTGCAGATTCCAAACGTCTAAGATCAACTTGGTACTGCTTCTCTGCCTGTTTTACTGCAATTTCAGCTTTCTCCAGCACATGCTTTGGATTCTTTTTACGCAAATCTCCGCCTGCAGACGTTGTTGCCGTTGAGCCACCTAGCCCACCACTTGCAGCCACAGATACTGGCATTGTACTCTCACCATATTTTTGACTATATTCCACTGTGCCATACTCTGGATTGTCCTTGTTTTTAGCATGTTTAGGTGGTTCTTCCGCTTTTTCTATCGCCTTATTTTTTTGCGCAGCATATTTTTTAGCGGCATCCACACGCCCTTCTGGAGTTAAATATCCTCCCATTGGCACATTGAAATTTTCTACACTATCGGTATGGACAGGGGTGCAATATTCCACCACATTATCCGTACCATCTTTGGCTTGATAGCAACTATAATCTAAAACATGGTAGATTTGATTCAGAGGTTGAGATTCCGCTTGTGCTAACATGCTCACCATTAACCCTGTAGCTAAACTAACTTTTCCCTTCATTTTGTACGCTTTCCCTCAGTTTGTCATAAATGAATTTACTATTGCTTTATCTAAAAATAACAGAATGAATAAAATAGTAGCGATTATCCTATCTTATAATTGACCAAAAATCAGTATAGATTTTCAAAAAGTGAATAAATGCAAGCGGTCACTTCCCTATAAAAATTTGCAAATTTTCTGAAGGAAATGACCGCTTGTAGAATAGAAGGCTTAAATAATAAATAGAGATTGTGATTGCTCTTTTTTATATCAACGTATCCTCATACCCTTCCATTCCAAATGCCTCTTTACACCGAGATAGCATTTCTGTCGGGATTGCTTTTACTACATCTGGTTCTAAATATTGATTAAACATATCCGCAATTAATTTGGCATAAGCAATGGATTTTGTATCAAACACAAACAATTTAGTATTAATACGCAAGGTACAACTATTGTCTGCTTGTATAAACCTCGCAATATTTTTTGATGTAATATTAAAATACTGATTTTTATCGCATTTTAATTGGTAATGTTCTTCTACTGCTGATGCAAATGCTTGGTACATTGCTTCGAATTGCTCACTGTTTTTAATCGTACTCTTCGCATTTCCATAACTTGTATCAGATTTCTCAGGAGAATAACAAAAATGGAATTGACTTGGGCGTTCTGAAGGAGCTACTGCACCTAAAATCGGGAAAACCCAACTACCTTCATGATTGGCTAGTTTATTTATATCGTCTAAAAATAATGCAAAATTAGGGCATTTTTTTTCATCATTCACCAAATAGTAACTAATTGGATCATCAGGATCTGTTTCTACTTCTTTTGCAATAAAGTTAAACCCACCAATTTTAGCAATATGGTACGCAAACCAACTGGTCACTGGCTCTGCAAAACCAGATGTACTCATAATTGTAATTTTTGAACCGCGATCGATACAACAGCCATAAGGACGATTCTTTTTATAATTGACCACCACAATTTTATCTGTTGGATTTTCAGCAGGTGAAATTGCATTCGCTAAATTGTATAAGTGGAAACAGTCTGAGTCGCCAACTGTTTTAATAATTTCAGTTTCTGAAATATATTTACGCGTTAAAATCGTACTTAGTGGTTGATAACGTGGTACATAATAAAGTTGTGTATTATGTCTATCATAATTAAAACGGAAGGAGTGCAAAATACGAGATTTAAAATTGGCAAATTCCTCAGTAGCTTTATCTTCCTGCATAATTTCAGAAAAGGCACTGGCAATTAAACCTGCTGGTACAGCAAAAATTGCAATCGTTAAAACACCAATAATGCTCGCAATAATACGTCCTATAGTCGTAATCGGCGGTGTATCGGATAAGCCACCTGGATCGCCAATATATTGTAAAAATGCCCAAACTACCGAAGTTAAGCCGTTGTTATACACTTCAGGTTGTGCTTGATGTTCAACAAAATACAAAATAAAGGAAAGAATCAATGTCACAATAACCAAAAATTCTAACGACACCTTCATTTCATCTTTCTTAGCACTAAAGGCACGAGCTAAAATTTGAATAGATTTTAAATAACGGAAGATGCGACATAAACGCAATACACGTAAAAGTTGCACCGTTACAGGAGAAATTGGGAAAATAAAAGTCAGAAAGAAAGTATAGGTCGAAAGAATATCCATTAAACCAAAAAAGGAAAAACAGTATTTTATTCTTCCCATAACCCCTTGATATTTTTTATCAATTAAATCCGCACACCAAATACGCAATGAAACTTCAACCGAGAAAAAAGCAAGGGTAATATAATCAATGAGATTAAGCCAAAAGCCATATTGTTGATTAATATTTTCATACGTTGAAAGGAAAATACTCACCATTGATAAAGCAATTAAGCCTAATATCGTATAGTTAATACTTTTTGATAATTTATCACCGTCTAGGCTATCTTTAAAAATAGAGGCGAGGCGAGCTTTTAATATATTTGGTTGAGGGTTCATCTGAATTATTCCGTTAAATTTTAATTAAACCATATCTTTTTGCGTCTTTTCCTAATAACCATAAATAATGATCAATTTCACGCAAAGAACATTCTTTTAAATCAAAATAGGTTTGAAATTCCTTGATTACTTGCTTAAATGTAGCATAATCTTTCAAATCACCATTTTTAAAATCTGAAAATTTGTATTCTACTCTAAAATATCTAAGCATTACATCAACAAATCTATCATAAATCGGGAATGCTTCAGGGTTGTGATTACTACAAAATTTAGTTGCGAAAGAGTAGAAATTTTTAGTTTTTCCCGCAATCGTTACGGTTTGAATATCTTTCACTAAACTTTCATCACCGTCCACCAAACGCTGATCTAAATTTGGAATAGTTAGAATATGTTTTGCCACGGAATAAGTATCAAATATATTGGTACTATAAAAATCATTTAATACCGTTACCTTTAATAACAAAGTTTCTAGATTATCGTTTTTATAGGTTGGTTGCTTATATAACAAATCCAGCACAACTTGTTGCGCACGGTAATGTTCTAAACTTTCATTATTTTGAAGTTTATCTTCGTATTGTTTTACTTCGGCAATAGTAGGTTTTTGAATAATCATAATTTTATCCTCTATTAAAAAGGCTATGTTAGAAATAACACAGCCTTAGATTGAATGAAAAAATTCACTAATTCATCTAAATTTATTTAACTCATTAATATAGTAATTATTCTAGATCTTTAGCCACTGATGCTACACTTGTGAAGTCACAATTTTTACACGCATAAGTCTCTTCTTCTAGTATTTTCATCACTTTAATATAACGAGTTTTCGAACCTCTTGATGTGGTTTCTTCAACCTCTCTACTAGATGCATAACGATCTTTCACTTCAACACCTTTGAGATAAATCGCATTTTTAGTATCACATTTTGGACATTCGTAGCCATCATCAGCCATTTCCCTTACAGTATAATCATAAGTATCCGATTTAATTACCTCTCGATAATCACACTGGTTGCAACCTTTTATTCTATCAACTGTTCTTTGGAAATACTCCATTCTACGCCCTTTGATTGTTGTCATTCCTTTAAAAACATAGGGTTTCCAAATATCAGCATCTTTTAAACGGTGAATAGCATCTTCCGCACCACAAGCAGGACAAATTTTTTCTTGCCGTTCACGCTCAGCTTCTTGAGCTTCCTTTCTCGCAATTCTTTCCGCTTCTTCGGCTTCCTCTCTCGCAATTCTTTCCGCTTCTTCGGCTTCCTCTCTCGCAATTCTTTCCGCTTCTTCGGCTTCCTCTCTCGCAATTCTTTCTGCCTTCGCTTTAACTTTGATTTTATTTGTTATTGTCATAACAATACCTGATATTAGGCTTATGATCACAAGAACAATAATACCAAAGAGTAGCACTGAAACTGCATCAACAAGTTTAAACCCATCCAAAAAATAATAGGTTACACCATAAATAATTGCACTGAGCACTATCCAACCAACAGAAATGAACAAGTCTCTTGTTGCAATTAATCCTAAAACAAATATAGTAATAATTGAGCCAACTAGTAATTTTTGTTCTGAAATATTATAAAGAAAAGGCAACGTGTCTCTAACAAAATCGATCATTTTTTATCCTTACTTTTCGAATAATTAAGAAAAATTTTTTCTCCGAGTTTGTTTAGTTGTTATGTCAATAACAACTAAAGGAAGTATACTTCCTTCTTGCAAAATTGTCACGACACAACTTGTCACCCACTAGATAAAAATAGAGCCTTTCAGCTTTGTTTTTGCTTGAATACAAGCGGTAAGATATAAGAGAAAATTTTCGAAGAATTAGAGCCTCTTAACAATGAAAGAATGTAGGAATACACTACATGTGTCCGCTACACGGAATATCGCCTTTGTGTAGAGAAGGGATTAGGCGAATAACATCCTTACTAGAATGAAGGTATTCGGGTATATGTGCAACAAGCATAGTAAAAACCCCCAGCATTTCTGCTGGGGGTTTTAATCGTTTTAGCTTGTTGATTAAGCTACTGCTTTTTCAACAACACGAACTAAAGTATGAGATTTAGTTTTAGAGAGTGGACGACACTCTTTCACTTCAACTACATCGCCTAATTTAGCTTCGTTGTTTTCATCGTGTACGTGTAATTTTGTTGTACGACGGATAAACTTACCATAAATTGGGTGTTTAACTGTGCGTTCGATAGCAACTACAAATGATTTGTCCATTTTGTCGCTAACAACTTTACCTTGTACTGTACGAATTTTATCAGTCATTACTCACCCGCCTTTTCGGTTAATACAGTTTTAACTTGTGCAATGCTACGACGCACTTGTTTTAACTGGTGGGTTTGTTGAAGCTGACCGGTGGCTGCTTGCATACGCAATTTGAACTGTTCACCTAAAAGGTTCACTAATTCACCATTCAGCTCTTCAACACTTTTGTTACGTAGTTCTTGAGCTTTCATTACATCACCGTCTTAGTTACAAATGTGGTTTTGAACGGAAGTTTAGCTGCTGCTAATGCGAATGCATTGCGTGCAACTTCTTCAGATACACCATCCATTTCATAGAGAACTTTACCCGGCTGGATTAAGGCTACCCAGTACTCTACGTTACCTTTACCTTTACCCATACGGACTTCTAATGGTTTTTCAGTAATTGGTTTGTCTGGGAACACACGGATCCAGATTTTACCTTGACGTTTTACTGCACGGCTCATCGCACGACGCGCTGCTTCGATTTGACGAGCTGTTAAACGACCACGACCAATTGCTTTTAAGCCGAATGAACCGAAGCTCACTTCTGTACCGCCCGCGATACCACGGTTACGGCCTTTGTGTACTTTACGGAATTTTGTACGTTTTGGTTGTAACATTCAGTGATCTCCTTATTTACGACCTTTGCGAGCTGGCTTTTTAGGCTGTGCCGCTGGTTCTTTCTCAGATTCAATCACTGCAGCCATTCCACCAAGAATTTCACCTTTGAAGATCCACACTTTAACGCCGATTACGCCGTAAGTTGTGTGAGCTTCAGCTGTGTTATAGTCGATGTCAGCACGAAGAGTATGTAGAGGCACACGACCTTCACGATACCATTCTGAACGTGCGATTTCTGCACCACCTAAACGACCGCTTACTTCAACTTTGATACCTTTAGCACCTAAACGCATTGCGTTTTGTACCGCACGTTTCATTGCACGACGGAACATTACACGACGCTCAAGTTGAGCAGCAATGCTATCTGCAACTAATTTTGCATCTAGCTCTGGTTTTTTCACTTCAGAAATGTTGATTTGTGCAGGAACGCCAGCAATTTTAGATACTGCGTTTCTTAATTTTTCAACATCTTCGCCTTTTTTACCGATAACGATACCTGGGCGAGCTGTGTGAATAGTTACACGAATGCTTTTTGCTGGACGCTCGATAGTAATACGAGATACAGATGCGTTCGCTAACTCTTTGTTTAAAAATTGACGTACTTTGAAATCGCCTTCTAAGTTATCAGCGAAATCTTGTGTATTCGCGAACCAAGTAGAGCTCCAAGGCTTAACAATACCAAGGCGAATACCATGTGGATGTACTTTCTGACCCATTGCTATTCTCCTACTGATTAACGATCTGATACTACCACAGTAATGTGGCTAGTACGTTTTAAAATACGATCTGCACGACCTTTAGCACGTGGCATAACACGTTTCATGCTTGGACCTTCATCAACGAAAATCTTCGCAACTTTAAGATCATCGACATCTGCACCGTCATTGTGCTCTGCGTTTGCGATAGCTGACTCTAACACTTTCTTCACTAAAGCTGCTGCTTTTTTGTTGGTGAAAGTTAAGATTTCTAGTGCTTGCGCAACTTTCTTACCACGGATTAAATCAGCAACTAAGCGAGCTTTTTGTGCAGAAGTACGAGCGTAACGATGTTTTGCAATAGTTTCCATCTTTTACCTCTTATTTCTTAGCTTTCTTATCTGCGGCGTGACCGCGGTATGTACGAGTCGGTGCAAATTCACCTAATTTATGACCGATCATTTCATCAGAAACATAAACTGGAACATGCTGACGACCATTATGGACTGCGATGGTCAATCCGATCATTGATGGAATGATCATTGAACGACGGGACCAAGTTTTGATTGGTTTTTTATCCCCGCTTTCCACCGCCTTCTCTACCTTCTTCAACAAGTGTAGGTCAAGGAAAGGACCCTTCTTGAGAGAACGTGGCATGGCTTATCCTCTTTAATTAATTAAAAAATTATTTGCCACGACGACGTACGATGAATTTATCAGTACGTTTGTTGTGACGAGTTTTCTTACCTTTGGTTTGAACGCCCCAAGGTGTAACAGGGTGTTTACCGAAGTTACGACCTTCACCACCACCGTGTGGGTGGTCTACTGGGTTCATCGCAGTACCACGAACGGTTGGACGAATACCTCTCCAACGGTTTGCACCTGCTTTACCAAGTACGCGAAGCATATGCTCTGAGTTACCTACTTCACCGATGGTTGCAGAACACTCAGCTAATACTTTACGCATTTCGCCTGAACGAAGACGTAAAGTTACATAGTTACCTTCACGTGCGATAATTTGCACATATGCACCAGCAGAACGAGCGATTTGACCGCCTTTACCTGGTTTTAATTCTACGTTATGAACAGTAGAACCTACTGGGATATTACGCATTGGTAATGAGTTACCGACTTTAATTGGCGCTGAAGCACCCGCTTGAATCGTATCACCTGCAGCTAAGCCTTTTGGTGCTAAGATGTAACGGCGTTCACCATCTTTATAAAGTACTAATGCGATATTCGCAGAACGGTTTGGATCGTATTCTAAACGCTCAACAACAGCTGGAATGTCTAATTTGTTACGTTTGAAGTCAATTAAACGGTAGTGTTGTTTGTGTCCGCCACCGATGTGACGAGTAGTGATACGACCTAAGTTGTTACGACCGCCAGTTTTAGATTTAGTATCTAAAAGTGCTGCAAAAGGTTTACCTTTGTGAAGCTCAGTATTAACAACTTTAACTACATGACGACGACCAGCGGAGGTCGGCTTACATTTAACGATAGCCATAGTTTTCTATTCCTCCGAAATTACTCTGCCGCACCTTCAACGAAGTCAAGTGATTGACCTTCTTGAAGAGTTACATAAGCTTTTTTCCAGTCACTACGACGACCTGATTTTGCACCGTGACGTTTAGTTTTACCTTTAACAACCACTGTACGAACAGAATCTACTTTAACTTCGAAAAGTTGCTCAACCGCGTTCGCAATTTCCACTTTGTTAGCGTCTAATGCTACTTTAAATACGATTGTGTTGCCTTTTTCTGCGTTATTTGTCGCTTTCTCAGAGATATGTGGTGCTTTAAGCACTTTTAGCAAACGTTCTTGTTGAATCATGCTAACATCTCCTCAATTTGTTTTACTGCATCAACAGTGATAACCACTTTATCGAAAGCGATTAAGCTTACTGGATCGATACCTTGTACATCGCGTACATCAACTTTGTATAAGTTGCGTGCCGCTAAGAATAGGTTTTCATCTAAGCTTGCAGTGATGATAAGAGCGTCAGTTAACGCCATATCTTTTAATTTTTGTACTAAAACTTTAGTTTTTGGTGCATCGATTTCGAATTTATCAACAACCACTAAACGGTCTTGACGAACTAATTCAGAAAGAATGCTTTTGATTGCACCACGGTACATTTTCTTGTTCACTTTTTGGCTGTGATCTTGTGGTTTCGCTGCGAAAGTTACACCACCTGAACGCCAGATTGGTGATTTGATATCACCCGAACGAGCGCGACCGGTACCTTTTTGACGCCAAGGTTTTTTGCCTGAACCAGACACTTCAGCACGAGTTTTTTGTGCGCGTGTACCTTGACGAGCACCTGCTGCATAAGCAACAACTACTTGGTGGATTAACGCTTCGTTAAACTCACGTCCGAAGGTAGTTTCAGAAACAGCTAGTGCGTTAGCACCTACAACTTGTAATTCCATCTCTATCTCCTAGACTTATGCTTTAACTGCTGGTTTAACAATAACATCACTATTAGTTGCACCAGGTACAGAACCTTTAACTAATAATAATTTACGCTCAGCATCTACACGAACAACTTCAAGTGATTGAACGGTTACACGCTCAGCACCTAAGTGTCCAGCCATTTTTTTACCTTTAAACACACGACCTGGAGTTTGGTTTTGACCAATAGAACCAAGTACACGGTGTGATAAAGAGTTACCGTGAGTAGCATCTTGAGTACGGAAGTTCCAACGTTTAACACCACCTTGGAAACCTTTACCTTTTGATGTACCAGTAACATCTACTTTTTTAACATCTGTGAAGATGTCTACGTTGATTTCTTGACCTAAAGTGAATTCTTCACCTTCAGTACGAAATTCCCATAAACCGCGACCAGCTTCAACACCTGCTTTAACGAAATGACCTGCTTCAGGCTTAGTTACACGACTTGCTTTTTTAGAGCCAGTAGTAACTTGAACTGCAGTATAGCCATCGTTTTCAAGAGTTTTAACTTGAGTCACACGGTTGGCTTCGATTTCGATAACGGTAACTGGAACTGACACGCCGTCTTCATTGAAGATACGGGTCATACCAACTTTACGACCGACTAAACCAATCATTGTAATAACCTCTTAATTAACCTAGGCTGATCTGCACGTCAACGCCGGCAGCCAAATCTAAACGCATTAATGCATCAACAGTTTTTTCTGTTGGCTCTACGATATCTACTAAACGTTTGTGTGTACGAATTTCGTATTGGTCACGAGCGTCTTTGTTTACGTGTGGAGAAATCAACACGGTGAAACGTTCTTTACGAGTTGGTAAAGGAATCGGACCACGAACTTGTGCACCAGTACGTTTAGCTGTTTCTACGATCTCCGCAGTAGATTGATCGATCAAACGATGATCAAATGCTTTTAAGCGGATACGGATTCTTTGGTTCTGCATTAGACCAGAGCTCCATTAAATTTTAGCTAATAAAAAAACCGAACCACCGCTTAACAGACTTAAGTTAAGGGGGCACAGTCATACCTTGTTATAGTTTCCAAATCGGAAACATTGTTACGTACTACCCTATCGGTAATACCACTTGATAAATGATTACATCAAGCGACTTTAGCGTGAAAGTCTAAAGTGCGAGAATTCTACTGAAAAAGTTTCTACTTGGCAAGCCTAATTCTTTCTTTTTTTCTTAGTACTTTTCTTACTAAGTTTTCATTACATTAACGAAATTCGGTTATTTTTAATTCAATGTTAAAAAATTTTTCTTATTTTTCGATTTATGTCACAAAAATAACTCTCTTCACTCATTGCATTCTGCTCAGCGTAAGAGTAATTATCCTGTTCGAGTAAACCTTGCTCAACACATCCCTAATTTACATAGGAAATGAAAAAAGAGGCTACTATGAAGTACATTGATAAACAAACACAACACATTAGAGAATTACTCTATCCTATCACTGGAACAACAAGAGCAAAAACTTATTTTTCTTACTATGGCATTATGAAAGATGATGTAATGTTTGCCTTGTATAAAAATGGAAATTTTTATCTGTATATATCAAAAGATTGCTTAACAGAAGTAACACAATATCCAGCAATTACCTTATTAAATGATGTCCAATACGGTATTTATTCAAAATCATTCTATAGACTCCCTGAATACATCATAAAAAATTTATCCAACTATACACATTGGATTACTCAAAGTATTGCCGAGATCACAGCAAGTAAAAAATTACAACAATCTAAAAAGAAACAATTTATTAGAGCATTACCTAATATGAATATCCAGCTTGAAAGAATGCTGAAAAAACTTGATATACACTCTCCAGATGAATTAATAGAACAAGGCGAAATTCCTATTTTTATTAAGCTGTTGAAACTAGGTATCGATGTGGATCAAACGATGTTATTTCGACTTTATGGTGCAATTAAGCATCAATACATATATACACTTTCCGAGCAAGAAAAACAAAACCTCCTACAAGAAGCAAATAGTGCATTATACGAAGCAGGCTTACGAAAGCGTTTTAAAATCAAATGATAAATTAACTCTCAGCCATCAACAAATCATGTAATAACATTAGATTTATGATCCACATCACAAAAAATAGAAAAAGTATCGAATGAATCTCTTCTTTTCATTCCTTTCTTACTTTTAGAGTGTTACGATTTAGACAGTTTATTATCTTAATTTTTATGTCAACTTAGGAGAACACAATGGAATTCCGTATTGAAAAAGACACCATGGGCGAAGTGCAAGTACCTGCCGATAAATATTGGGCTGCACAAACAGAACGTTCACGTAATAACTTCAAGATCGGGCCTGAAGGTTCAATGCCAGCTGAAATTATTGAAGCTTTTGGTTACTTAAAAAAAGCAGCAGCTTATGCAAACCATGATTTAGGTGTGCTTTCTGCTGAAAAGCGTGATTTAATCGCTCAAGCCTGTGATGAAATCCTAGCAAACAAATTAGATGATCAATTCCCACTCGTCATCTGGCAAACAGGTTCAGGTACACAATCTAATATGAATGTGAATGAAGTGGTTTCAAATCGTGCACACGTTTTAAACGGCGGTAAACTTGGCGAGAAATCCATTATTCACCCAAATGATGATGTGAACAAATCACAATCTTCAAACGATACTTATCCAACAGCGATGCACATTGCGGCATACAAAAAAGTAGTTGAACATACCCTCCCTTGTGTAAAACGCTTACAAAAAACCTTAGCGGACAAAGCTGCTACATTCCAAGATGTAGTTAAAATTGGTCGTACTCACTTAATGGATGCAACCCCATTAACATTAGGTCAAGAGTTCTCTGCTTATGCTGCACAATTAGCTTTCGGTATTAAAGCGTTAGAAAATACGTTACCGCACTTGGCAGAATTAGCGTTAGGCGGTACAGCGGTAGGTACAGGTTTAAATACACCAAAAGGCTACGATGTGAAAGTTGCAGACTACATTGCGAAATTCACCGGTTTACCGTTCGTGACTGCACAAAATAAATTTGAAGCACTCGCAACACACGATGCGATCGTAGAAACTCACGGTGCATTAAAACAATTAGCGGTTTCACTTTACAAAATCGCTAACGATGTGCGTTTATTGGCTTCTGGCCCACGTTCAGGTATCGGCGAAATCTTAATCCCTGAAAATGAACCAGGCTCATCAATTATGCCGGGTAAAGTAAACCCAACCCAATGTGAAGCGATGACAATGGTTTGCGCACAAGTGTTAGGTAACGATGTGACGATTTCATTTGCAGGTACACAAGGTCACTTCCAATTAAACGTGTATAAACCGGTAATGGCGTACAACTTCTTACAATCTGCACAATTATTAGGTGATGCGTGCGTATCATTTGATGAACATTGTGCAATCGGTATTGAACCGAATTATCCGCGTATTAAACAGCAATTAGATCAATCTCTCATGCTTGTAACCGCATTAAATACCCATATCGGTTATGAAAATGCAGCGAAAATTGCGAAAACTGCACACAAAAACGGTACAACACTCAAAGAAGAAGCGATCAACTTAGGTTTAGTGACAGCTGAACAATTTGATGAGTGGGTACGCCCTGAAGATATGGTGGGAAGTTTGAAATAATATTCTCCCTCTTTTTATATTATGGCACGCTTCGGCGTGCCTTTTTAGATCCTCACATATCCCCCACTCACCTGCTTCACTACACCCAACAACTCCAAATTCAACAGCTCAATCAATGCGGTTTCTACTGCTATATCTGTCGCTTTGGCAAGATCATCAATGCTGATCGGCTCAAGGCTAATCTGTTCAAACAGTTGTTGCTGACAAGCGGTCAGTTCAGGTAGATTTTTTGCAAACTTAGGTTCGGATTTCACCGCTTGTTTAGGTTTCGTATCAAACAGACTTGGTTGAATATGCACTGACTGCCGTTGCCACGCAATCGCATCTAAAATATCTTCAACATTTTCAACCAGTAATGCCCCTTCTTTAATCAATTTATGACACCCTTCGCTATAAGGGTTTTGTATTGAGTTTGGTAATGCAAAAACTTCTCGTCCTTGCTCTAACGCATAACGAGCAGTGATGAGCGAGCCACTGTTCACCGTAGCTTCAATAACCAATGTTCCGAGCGATAATCCGCTGATAATACGATTTCGTCTAGGGAAATTTTCAGCAAGCGGTGGCTGACTAGGGAAAAATTCCGACACCAACGCACCGCTTGTCTCAACGATTTGTTCCGCAAGTTTTTTGTGGCGGGCAGGATAGACTTGGTCTAGCCCACTGCCTAGAACCGCAATGGTAATTCCGTTTTCATTGACCGCACGTTGATGGCAAAATCCATCTATGCCTATGGCTAAGCCACTGGTGACAGCAAGCTGGTGTTTCACTAATTCCGCCGCAAAATGCCCAGCCCAGTGTTCGCCATAGTGGGAATAATCTCGACTGCCGACGATGGCTATCTGCGGTAACGATAAACTTTCAACATTCCCCCGCACAAAAAGCACAGGAGGAGCGGTGCTGATCTGCTTCAGCAAGAAAGGATAATCTTCGTCAAATAAAGTTAAAATCCGTTGCTGACCCTGTTCCGCCCATTGCAACGCCTGATCGATCCATTTATACTCAGGATTAAACCAACGCTGAATTTGCCGTTCATTCCAGCCTATTTGCTTTAATACGGTTTTGTCATATTGACAAAATTCGCCAAAGTCCACTTCCGAGAGTAACCGCCCGATACGTTGCGCGCCAAGCTGTGGCACTTGTAACAGGGCTAATAATTTTGTGAGATGTGTCATTTTCCACCTTATTTACCACCTAAATTTCCCTAATCCTAATAAAAAGTTTAAAATAGCCAACATATTCTTTTTAATTTTTCGACAGAGATCGCAAAAATGGCTGTTTTAGACGTTTTAATTTACCCAGATGAGAATTTAGCTAAAGTTTGCCAACCCGTAGAAACGGTGGACGCAGAACTAAATACTTTTATTGATAATATGTTTGACACAATGTATGAACACGAGGGGATCGGGCTTGCTGCACCGCAAGTCAATGTGCTTAAACGTGTGATTACTATTGATATTGAAGGGGATAAAACTAATCAAATCGTGTTGATTAACCCTGAGATTTTGGAAAGCAGTGGTGAAACAGGTATTGAAGAAGGGTGTTTGTCTATTCCTGGTTGTCGAGCTTTAGTGCCACGCAAAGAGAAATTGACAGTTAAAGCGTTAAATCGTGAAGGTCAAACATTTACGCTTGAAGCAGATGGTTTGTTAGCCATTTGTATTCAGCACGAAATCGATCACTTAAATGGGGTGTTGTTTGTGGATCATATTTCCCAACTTAAACGCCAACGTATCAAAGAAAAAATGCTCAAACTGAAAAAACAGATTGAGCGTGCGAAATAAAGGAGAAGACAATGATTATTGTAACAGGCGGTGCTGGCTTTATCGGTAGCAATATTGTTAAGGCGTTAAATGCTATCGGTAGAACCGATATTTTAGTAGTTGATAACCTGAAAAATGGTGAGAAGTTTGTTAATTTAGTCGATTTAGACATTGCAGATTACTGTGATAAAGAAGATTTTATTGCTTCTATTATTGCTGGCGATGATTTTGGTGAGATTGATGCGATTTTCCACGAAGGGGCTTGTTCAGCCACGACGGAGTGGGACGGTAAATACTTAATGCAAAATAACTATGAGTATTCTAAAGAGTTGTTGCATTTCTGTTTAGATCGCCAAATTCCTTTCTTTTATGCGTCAAGTGCGGCGACCTACGGCGGTCGTTCGGACAACTTTATTGAAGAGAGAAAATTTGAACAGCCGTTAAATGTTTATGGCTATTCTAAATTTTTGTTTGATGAATATGTGCGTAAAATTCTGCCTGAAGCAGAGTCGCCAGTGTGTGGCTTTAAGTATTTCAATGTGTATGGCCCACGCGAACAGCATAAAGGCTCGATGGCAAGTGTGGCGTTCCACTTGAATACGCAAATTCTCAAAGGCGAAAATCCGAAGTTATTTGAAGGCTCAGAAACCTTTTTGCGTGATTTTGTGTATGTGGAAGATGTGGCTCAGGTGAATATTTGGGCGTGGCAAAATGGAATTTCGGGTATTTTCAATCTGGGTACGGGCAATGCGGAGTCTTTCCGTGCCGTTGCTGATGCGGTGTTGGCGTTCCATCAAAAAGGGCAAATCGAAACTATTCCATTCCCAGATCATTTAAAATCTCGTTACCAAACCTTTACGCAAGCTGATTTAACCAAACTGCGTGCAGCAGGTTATGATAAGCCGTTTAAAACCGTTGCAGAAGGGACTAAGGCTTATATGGAGTGGTTAAATAGATAAAATGCAAGCGGTGATATATTGTAAATGTTTTGCAAGATGTGACCGCTATCTCACTTATGAAAAATATCCCTATTTTACGTTTTGAGAATATCAGCAAATTTTTTGGTTCTCATCTTGCGGTCAATCAACTCAATTTAGAGATTCATCCAGGGGAGATTCTTGCCTTACTTGGTGAAAATGGTGCTGGAAAATCCACCTTGATAAAAATTCTAGCAGGTATTCATAAAGCAGATGGAGGTACACTCTATTTTCATGGACATCCCATTGATTCCGCATTATCTCTTCAACACGCTATCGCTTTTATCCATCAAGATCTTGGGCTGATTGAATGGTTTACGATTGCTGAAAATATCGCATTAACTCTCGGATTTCCACGTAAGTTTGGTTTGATTGATTGGAAAAAAGTGCGTTCTCAAGCAGAAAATGTATTGGCTAAAGTGGGATTAGATTTATCAGTCGATACACGCATCTTTGATTTAACTCGAACAGAAAAATCGTTACTCGCCATTGCGAGAGCAATTACGACCAACGCTGAAATTTTAGTCCTTGATGAACCAACCGCTTCATTACCGGCTCAAGATGTCACCCACCTTTTTTCACTACTTCACCGCCTACGTCAACAGGGTGTAAGCATGATCTATGTCAGTCATCGTCTAGATGAGATAAAAACGATTTCTGATCGTTTACTCGTTATGCGAGATGGTTCTTGTGTTACTCAAGGAAAGACCTGCGACTATACAATCGAACAATTAACGTATGCCATTTCAGGGAAAAAAGTACAACATCAGCAGATCGTAGAGAGAGAAAAAGGGAAAGAGATTCTCTCATTAAATCATGTTTGTGTTGATGATATTGGCCCTATTTCTTTTTCCCTACATCAAGGCGAAATAATTTCTCTAACAGGATTAAATGGTGCAGGGCAAGAAGAGATTGGACGCTTACTCTTTGGGTGTAAGCGGTTAGATCAAGGCTATATTTTACATCATCAGCTTCTTTATCAAGCAAATTCACCTGAAGATGCTATTCGACAAGGTATTGGCTTTGTTGCAAGTGATAGAACTCAAGAAAGTGTGATTATGTCAATGAATATACAAGAAAATCTCTTTCTTAATCCTAAGTCCATCACTGAAGAAAAAAAATTAACATCCAAGTATATTTCACAATTTGATATTCGCCCAACAGATGCGACATTACCTATTCACTCGCTTTCTGGTGGCAATCAACAAAAAGTGGTTCTTGCCCGTTGGCTTCACTTAAATACTCCGATTTTAATTTTAGAAGATCCCACTGCTGGTGTAGATGTTGGTGCAAAAGCTGAAATCTATCAATTACTTAATCAGGCTGTAAACAAAGGAGTTGCGGTATTATTAATTTCTACCGACTTTGAGGAAGTTGTACAATTAAGTCACCAAGCTCTTGTTTTCCGTCAAGGTAAAATTTGTGCGACGCTCTCTGGTGAACAACTTTCTACATCCAATTTACTCTTATATGCAACAGGCGATATATCATCAAAAAATGGTAAAATAGAAGAAAAATCTTACCGCTTGTAAGGAACAATATGGCAAAAACACATATTAAATCAACGTCGTTAGAACATCCTATTTCCTTAACACCACAAGGCGTTCTTCAAATTTTTACTCGCTATAGCTTAGTATGGCTCTGTATATTCTTTATTACACTTTTTTCTTTTACGACGGATTCTTTTGCCTCTCTTTTTACCCTAAATGCGATTTTAGAAACAAAATCTAAAATTGCTTTGCTGGCTCTTGCTGCAACAATCACCATGATCGTTGGGAAAATTGATCTCAATGTGGGATTTGGGATTGTCTTATGGCATATCCTCGCCATTACCTTCCAAGTACAATACGGTTTATCATGGCAAATGTCTGTATTACTTGTCTTAACTATAGGTGCAATCTATGGATTACTTAATGGCATTTTAGTTGCGTTTACTGATATTGATAGCTTTGTTGCAACATTAGGTTCTGGGACAACCCTCTATGCACTTGCACTCTGGCACACTGAAGGAAGGCAAATTGTAGGCGAACTTCCTGATGCTTTTATTACACTTAATAGCTATGAACTCTTTGGACTGCCTATTTCTGCTTTCTATGTCATGCTAGTTGCCATAATACTTTGGCTTATCACTGAACATAGTGCTATAGGACGTAAAATGTATGCTGTGGGTAGCAATCCTACTGCAGCCTATCTGAACGGTATTAATGTTAAAAAATATACGATCTATGCCTTTATCGCATCAAGTACATTGACTGCTTTTACGGGGATTTTAATTGCTGCACAACAAGGCGTGGGGCAAGCAAGCGTGGGGATTGATTATTTACTTCCTGCACTTGTAGGTGCATTCTTAGGTAGTACAACAATCCGCCCAGGAAGAGTCAATGTTTGGGGAACCATTGTAGGAATAGCTTTATTAGCGATAGGCATTTCTGGTATTCAACAGTTTGGCGGTGCATTTTGGGTAGAACCGCTCTTTAACGGCATCACCTTATTACTTGCCATTACTATCGTAGGCTATGCACAACGTAAACGTCTATACCACCCTAAAAATAAACAAAAAAGCATCAAAAACGAGAATTAAGGAGATTTTTTATGATACCTTTTCGACATAAACTGACTATTATCGCATCATTATTCATATCAAATTCAGTGATTGCACAAGACCCCTTTGTGGATGAAGCAAAAAACTATATTGCCAAAGCAACCGCTATTCAAACTACTTGGGACGGGCCAACAACAGGGCCTAAAATTCAATCTAACAAACATATTATTTTTATTGCGTCTGATATGAAGAATGGCGGTGTTCTTGGGGTTATTGATGGCATGAAAGAAGCAGCTCATCATGCACAATGGAAACTTGATGTCTTAGATGGTGCAGGCTCTGTAAATAATCAGCTTTCAGCCCTTAACCAAGCGATTGCTCGCAAACCTGATGGAATAGTGATTGGCGGATGGAATCCTAATATAGCAAAAATTCCTCTCAAAAAAGCTGTAAAAAACGGTATTAAACTCACCGCTTGGCACGCAAGCCCCAAAGCAAGTGCATTAGATGCTTATGGCATATTCTATAATGTCACCTCTGATTCCGATGAAATCGCAAAACTCTCTGCAATGTATGCAGTTGCTCACTCTGAAGGAAACGCCAAAGCGATTATTTTTACAGACTCGCTTTATGAAATAGCTCTTCGTAAAGCACAGATTATGCAAGAAACATTATCTAAATGTCAAAAATGTGAGGTATTAGAGTTAATTGATACACCTCTTGCTGACACCTCAAGTCGTATGCCTAATTTAACTTTTAGTTTAATACAAAAATATGGGGATAAACTTGGATATGCATTAGGCATTAACGATCTTTATTTTGATTTCATGGCACCCTCATTACGTTCATCAAATAAAACAATACATAACATTTCTGCTGGAGATGGCTCTATTACCGCCTACCAACGCATCCGTAATAACAGCCATCAACTTGCCACGGTTCCAGAGCCATTAAACCTTCACGGTTGGCAACTTATTGATGAATTGAACCGTGCATTTGCCAATGAACAACCGTCTGGATATGTCACCCCTGCATATTTGGTCACTCATGAGAATATCCATGTAAATGGGGGAGATAAAAATCAGTATGATCCACAGAATAAATATAGGGAAGTGTATAAAGAGATTTGGGGAGTAAAATAATTTATATGAAAACTCCCCAAATAAATGGGGAGTTCGCTACATTAATTAGCTCGTTTTTGTTGTAATAACCAGTTTAATACTTCTGGACTATTAAATACAGCATCCCACGTATTATGTGGATTATTATTAATAATTCCATTATCTCCTTCTTTCTCCGTGCTAAATTCTGTATATTTAACATAAGGAGCATTTAGTTCTTTAGTAAGTATTTGATAATTAATTCTAGAGCCTTTTACTGGAGAAACTTTATCTTCCTTACTGTGAAAAAACCAAATCGGTATATTTTTAATTGGAGATAAATTCTCTTTAGTTGCATTACCATCTATCCATTCAATGGTATAAGCCTCTCTACCACCCATTAAAAGTGCTCCTGCAAAGAAATCTGGACGCTTTAATAACAAATATAGCCCACCTTCTGCGCCCCGAGATAATCCCGTAATATAAATTCTGTTAGGATCTATCATCGGATAAGATTTCAATGTATTGTCAATCATTTTAAACAAGAGGTTATGACGATTATCTGTTTGCCAATGAACCCCCCCTTTACTACCTGTTGGATAATTATCAAAAGAATCAAAAACACTATCGTACTGAGGTGCTAAGACAAATCCATCTTCATACTGTAAAGTAGCTATAGCACCTTTACTTGATAGTAAATGAGCAATATTGTCTTTTCCTACTTGTCCTGAGCCATGTAAGAAAATGGTTAGAGGATATTTTTGTTTATTTAAGGAAGAGGGAATATGTAATCTATAATTTAATTTATTTTTTGGATCACCGATAGTAACCGCTCCTTCCACAAAACTATCTGTGTCTGTTTTTAAATTATCCCGAAGAATCGTTTCTGCCCATTGTTCTTTATCTAATGTTTTACCATTAGTTAACTTTAAAAAACCTGTTTGTTCTATATTATATGATAGCCTTTCTCCATAGAATACTGGTACTCTTATTGCCTGTTTTTTCTCACTAGAGATGATATTACCTTGAATATCCTTTTCTCTAAATAACATAGGAGTATCATTTTCTACTTTAATTTCGTATAAATCTGAACCCTTATCTCTAACATCCATCTCAATAATAACAAATTTACCTTGTTTTGATTTAAAGGAAACATCAGGTTGATCATTTACATAGGCTTTTAAAATAACCCTATCTTTAAGAGGTTTTCCATCCAAATATGGTGTTACTTTATATAATTGTGATAAATCACTTCCTGATAAAATATTATCTTCATACTTTAAAGCAAGAGCTTTTATTTTTTGACCTTTAGCTGTAGTTTCTGCTAGAAAAGTTATATCTACTTTTTCTGATACTTTTTGAGGTTGATCATCTATCCCATAAGAATGGGATACACAAAATAGACCTAATAAAGCATATAAAGTTTTCATTTTTTCCTCCTAAATAAAACAGGCTGTAAATATAGTATTTACAGCCTATCCTTAAAAATTAAAGATGTTTATTTTGAGCTTTGATATATAAGCCAATACCTATCATAACTACAACAGGAAGAACGAGATCGAATAGTGAGCCATCATTACCCCAAATTAAATTTGCTAAGATGACACTAATACCGCCAATACCCCAAGCAATGGTAGTTGGTACAGACCATACAATCATTTGTTTTTTCACATCATTGATACCCATCATTCGGTTTACCACCCAGAATAAACTATCATTGAAATACCCAAAGAAAAGAGAACCCATTGTTGCTGCCTGTGCGGCAAGAATCATATTCACACCTGGAATTTGTGCTAGAATTGGAGCAGAGATTGATGCAGCAGTCACCATTGCAACAGTACCTGAACCTTGAATAAAGCGTACAAGTGTTGAAACAATAAATGGAATTAAGATAGGAGAAATCGGTAAATTCGCAATTTGCTCTGCAAGTTGAGCACCTGCACCACTCTCACGTAAAACGGTACCTAAAGCACCACCAGCACCTGTTACTAATAGAATAATACCAGCAGTTTTAACACCTTCTTCTAGATGTAATGCGGTTGTCGTTTTGTCAGCATGCGGAAGTAACGTATAAACAGCGACTAAGACACTAATTGCTAAAGCAATCATCGGATGGCCAATGAAAGCAAATACATCATAAAGTGCCATGTCTGCAATCGTAGAATTTGATTTTGCTACTAAATCTAAAATCGCTTTAATAAAGATTAGTACAATTGGCAATACAATTGGGAGAAGAGATAAACCTAAGCTTGGTAAATTCTTTTTCTCACGACTTTCAATATAGTCATCGTATTTTTGTTTTAGCTCTTCTTTACTAAATACTTCTTGGTTAAATTCAGGATATTTTTTATCTAGCCATTTTGCATATAAAACAATACCGATAACAGGTAATACTGCCATAGCCATACCAACCAAAAGCATTACACCAATATCTACCCCAAATAATCCTGCTACGCCTAATGGACCCGGTGTTGGTGGAACAGTATGGTGAGTTACGACTAAACCACCCGCTAAAGCTACACCAAGAGTCAATAAAGAACGTTTACCATTTTTGGCTAACGCTTTGGCGACCGGATATAAAATAACGAATGCTGAATCAACGAAAATCGGGATACTCACTACATAACCAGTGATTGCTAAAGCCCACTCTTCTTTTTTCTTACCTAACATTTTGATGAAGCTATATGCCATTTTTTCTGCTGCTCCAGAGACTTCAAGCACACTCCCCATCATAACCCCTAAACCAATGACAATACCAATACCACCTAAAGTACCGCCAAAACCTTTACTAATTGCCCCAAGTGTCTCATTTACCGTCATACCGCCGATTAAACCTGCTATCGCAGATGCAATAAGCATCGCAATAAATGCATGAACACGTGTCTTAAGAACTAAATAGACTAAAACAAAAACTGCAATGATTAGCCCAATGATAGGAATCGGTAGTCCAAACATAATGTTTTCTCCTACATATCATATTGAATAAATTGTTGAATAACGTCTTTAAAATCATTATCGGCAGTAAAACCTAATTGAAGAGCATAAGTATTGTCTATTTCAGCAGGCCAACTTGCGACAATATTGTTAATGTTTACATCAAAATCAAAGCGGACTTTTTCTAGAATTGATTCTCCTTTTACTTGAACTAAATCAGATAACATCTGTTTCACACTCACGGTAAAACCAGGTAGATTAATCACATGCCAATGACGTGCTGGAAGAGGTGGTAATGTCATTGCGTGGATGAAATTATTGATTACCGTATTTGGGCTTGATAGCCATAAACGTAGATCTTGTGAAACCGGACAAATTGCTTCTTCACCATGTAATGGCTCACGGATGATACTACTTACAAAAGAAGAAGCCGCTTTGTTCGGTTTTCCTGGTCTAATACAAATCGTTGGTAAACGAACGACGATGCCATCTACAAATCCTTTACGACTGTAATCGTTAATTAACAGCTCACACATCGCTTTTTGTGTACCATAAGTAGATTGTGGAGTAACAGCTGTTCCATTAACAATTACATCAGGTAACTCACCGCCAAAAACAGCTAAAGAACTAGAGAATATAAAACGTACAGCAGGATTATTTTTACGGCAGATTTCCAATAAATTCCTTGTTGCAAGGAAATTAATTTCATAACCTAAATCTGGATCCTGTTCCGCATGGCTACTCACAATTGCAGCTAAATGAAAAATAGCGTCTGTTTCTTTTGTAATAATTTGATCTAATCCTTCTGGGTTTCTTAAATCCATCTCTAAACAACGAACTCTTGGATCACCATTTGGGGCAACCGGTTTTACTACATCAATTAACACAAGCTCATCAATTTTCTCTGAATGCTGATTTAATAAAGTACGAGCAAGTCTTTGACCTAAAAAACCTTGTCCACCTGTAATTACGACTTTCATCTCTTTCTCCTTCATCTAAATAGATTAACAATTTTTGTATGATTGAAACCATTGCAAACCATCAATAGTATTTGCTCGTGGTTTGTATTCACAACCTACATAGCCTTCATAACCAATTTCATCTAATTTGTTGAAAATATAAGCATAATTGATTTCGCCCTCATCCGGCTCATGTCTATCTGGAACAGATGCAATTTGGACGTGAGCAAATTTGTTATTCAACTTATCTGTCAATCGAGATAAATTGCCATCCACGTTCTGGGCATGAAAATAATCTAGCTGAACAAACACATTCTCTCTCTGTACAGCTTCTACAATTTCTAATGTGTCAAATTGACTTTTTAATAGATAGTTTGGTTTGACTTCCGGACTTAATGCTTCAAGTAATACTTTAATACCATAAGGTTTGAATTTATCCGCTGCATAACGCACATTCTCAATGAATGTTTGTTTATATGCTTCTCTATCCTGATCTTCTGGCACAACTGCGGCCATGACATGTACATTTTCACAACCTAGTGCTAAAGCATATTCCAGTGCCATATCAATATCCTTATGGCTATCAGCCTCTCGCCCTGGTATTGCAGAAACACCCCATTCACCAGCAGATACATTACCTGCTGCAGTGTTAAATAAAACTTGTTTCAACTCATATTGGTCTAACAAGCGCTTTAATACCTCTTTGTCATATTCATAAGGCCATAAATATTCAACATATTTAAATCCTGCTTTGGCAGCCGCTTCAAATCTGTCTAAAAAAGGTACTTCATTGAACATCATCGTTAAATTTGCAGCAAACTTAGGCATTTTTATTTCCCCTATTTTCTAGATCCTTCACTTCACTCTCAGAGAGATAGCGAATATTTTTCCCTTGCAAAATAAAATATAATTTTGCAGTTTCTTCTAACTCTTCCGTGTTATCCACCGCATCCACTAAACTGTGTCCTGTTACTACAACACCATGGTTGGCAAGTAGAAAAGCTTTAGCCTGTAATGCTCTTTCACTCAACTCTCTTGCGATATTGATATCACCAGGCTTGTAATAAGGGATCACTGGAAGTTGTCCAACTCTCATAACATAGTATGGTGTAAAAGCTCTCATCGCATTTGTAGTATCTATTCCTTCCAAACAAGATAAGGCTGTGAGATAAGTTGAATGTAAATGAACTATCGCTTTACACTGAGGATTTGCTTGATAAAGCGCTAAGTGAAATACAGACTCTTTGGAAGGTTTATCACCCTCAATGAGATTTCCCTTCATATCTAAAACAGATAAACGATTAACTTCTAATCGTCCTAAAGATGAACCTGTAGGTGTGACAAGCACCCTATTATCATCAAGCTTGACAGAAAGATTTCCAGCACCACCTACTGTGTATCCTCGATCAAATAACGACTTTGCAAGTTCAACCATTTGGATTTTTTGTGCCAAATCCGTCATACAAACATCTCCTGAGCGAATTTAAAGAAATCCTCTTTTCCAAAGTTACCTGATTTCAATGCTAAATAAATCGGTTCTTCTACCGCTTTTAGCCAAGGAACCCCTGGTGCAATTTGTTTACCTATATGGAAACCGGAAAAACCTAGTTGCTGAACCACAATGCTCGATGTTTCTCCTCCAGCCGTAATAAAATTAGTGATGCCTGTATCTTTAAGTTTTTCTGCCAAACGAGCAAAGGTAGTTTCGATAGCATGACTCGCTTTCTCTGCACCAAATTGGGCTTGGATTGTTTTTAATGTTTCAGGAGGGACTGTTGCATATACCATTGGAGCAAGCGGTTGGTTTAGGTGAGAAATCACCCATTGGTAGAGCTGTTCTACATATTCAGGATTATTGATAGCTTGTTCAGCATCTAAGAAATAGCTAGGTGCATGTTTCTGATAATACCCAACTTGCTTATTAGTCATCACAGAACAAGATCCTGATAAAATAACGGTTTTCGCCTTGGTTGGCGTAAAGGCATCAGTACCTTTTTTACCACCTGAAATTCTTTCAGCCATATATGCAGCCAACCCGGAGCCACCCGTCACTAATTTAAAACTTTCAATCGATTCTGCTAAAACAGCTAACTGAGTATTGTCCACTGAATCAACTACAGCATATCGATAGCCTTGTTGTTTTAACTCCATAAAACGTTGTTTAACATAGTCAGAACCTTTGAATAATTCAGCACAGCTTACTAAACCGGTTTTCTCACGTGCCTGCATATCCATTAAACGAACAAGGTTGGCATCTTTCATTGGTGTAATCGGGTGATTTTGCATGCCCGATTCATTCAGTAATACATTTCCAACAAAAAGGTAGCCATTAAAAATGGTCCGCCCATTGATTGGTAACGCAGGGCAAATAATTGTGAAATCCTCACCCAATTCATCAAGTAATGCATCTGTAACAGGACCTATATTGCCCTTCTCTGTGCTATCAAAAGTAGAACAATATTTAAAATAGAACTGTTTTCCGCCATTATTTTGTAACCATTTCAATGCATCTAATGATTGCTCAATCGCCTCATTAACTGGATTCGAGCGTGATTTCAAACTAATAACTACAGCATCAACAGGTTCTACTAAATTTGATGTTGGCACACCATTCATCTGAATGGTCTTTAATCCATTTTCAACTAAAAAACTGGCAATATCGCTTGCCCCAGTGAAATCATCTGCAATAACGCCTAACATTTTATTTATCTCCCTTTTTTGGTAACTCAATACCATCGAAGATCTTAATCACTGCACTATCATCTTCTTTGCCATACCCAGCATTACTTGCCGATGTAAACATATTGAATGCGGTACTTGCTAAAGGAAGTGGGAATTTCAATGCTTTCGCGGTATCAGTGACAAGTCCAAGATCTTTTACAAAAATATCAACCATTGATAATGGTGTGTAATCTCCATCAACAACATGTTTCATGCGATTTTCAAACATCCAAGAATTACCTGCAGCATTAGTCACCACGTCATACATCAAATCCAAAGGAATTCCCGCTCTTGCTGCTAATGCCATCGCCTCAGCGCCTGCTGCAATATGAACACCCGCTAACAATTGATGGATGATTTTGACTGTAGCTCCAAGTCCAATTTCTTCACCAATGTTATAAACTTTTCCTGCCACCGCTTCTAACACAGGCTCTAATTTCTCAAAAGCTTCTTTAGAACCAGATGCCATCACGGTCATATCACCATTAGCTGCTTTAGCAGCTCCACCTGAAACAGGTGCATCTAACATTAATAACCCTAATTCTGTTAATTTATGTGAAATTTCTTTAGCATCTTGAGCCGAAATGGTAGATGAAACCATTACAACCGTACCTTTATTTAGGTGAGGAGCTAATCCATTTTCTCCAAATAAAATTGATTTCACTTGAGTAGCATTCACAACAAGTAGTAATACAGCATCTAATTTAGATGCAAAAGGAATGGCACTCTCCCCAATATCAGTTGCGCCAAAGGATTTTAGTGTTTCTAACGCTTTAGAATTCAGATCAATACCATAGGTATCTAATCCTTTTGTAATACAAGACTTAGCTGCCCCCATTCCCATTGCACCAAGCCCAATTACTGCGATACTATAAGTAGGTTTACTCATAACTAACTCCTCATAAAATAATGTCTCATGAATTATGTTTACAAATCATACATAACTATAAAAATAAAATCTGTGATAAAACTCACAAAATTTAACAATTTTTGTTAAATTTTGTTAATCACTCAAGGTAAAATAAATGGGTATAATGAATAGGTCGAAGATAATGTAAGGAAAGAATATGATTCCAGCTGAAAGACAAAGACAGATTATTCAAATTGTTAATAGTTTTGGTAGCACAAGTATTAATTTTCTTGCTAACCGTTTGAATGTCTCACACATGACAATCCGCAGAGATATTCAGAAATTGGAAGAAGAAGGGAAAATATCCTCGGTATCAGGAGGAGTTCAGTCACTTGAGAGACTAACGGCAGAACCCACCCATAGTGATAAATCTCAATTATTTCACGATCAAAAATGGGCGATTGGCATAGCTGCAGCAAAACAAATTCCTCATAATGCTACGATTTACCTTGATGCAGGAACAACTACACTAGAAATTGCACATCAAATCGCAGAACGCAATGATATCTTAGTTATTACTAATGATTTTGTTATCGCTCATTTTCTTAGTAACTCTGGTCGATGTGAAATCATTCACATTGGTGGAAGTGTCTGTAAAGAAAATTTATCTACGACAGGTATGCTTGCTGCACAATTCTTAAAAAACCTATCTATTGATATCGCATTTATTTCGACTTCATCATGGAATCTTAAAGGGCTCACAACACCTAACGAAAATAAAATTCCGGTGAAGCTAGCAATTATAGAAGCCTCTCGTAAAAATATTCTTGTCACTGATTCTTCTAAGTATGGAAAGTTTGCGACTTTTTTTGTGTACCCTCTCACCATATTTGACCAGATCATTTGCGATAAAGGATTATTAGAGAATGCCCAAGAATCTATTAGCAGTATGAATGTTAATCTACTATTAGTTTAATTTAGTTTTTTGATTTTTTTTGCAAATTTATGGCAAAATCAGACCGCTTGTATTAAGGAGGTTTTATGGCAAAAGTCTATATTGTTCACGGTTATACTGCATCTGCAGATAAACATTGGTTTCCGTGGTTAGAACAGGAATTAGCAAAAATCAGAGTGGAGTGCCATCGCTTGAATATGCCTGATTCAAGTAACCCGAATCCGGATAAATGGTTAAAACATTTGGAAGAACAGGTTACCATTGATGATGAGACTATCGTCGTAGGCCACAGTTTAGGCTGTGTTGCTTGGCTTAACTTTTTGGCAAGAAACTTTTTAAAACCTAAAGTGGCTATTTTTGTTTCAGGGTTTTATCAGCCGTTAGATACGATTCCAGAACTGAGTTCATTTTCAAATAGCTATGCTGTTGCACCAAACTGTTTAGCATTTAAGTCTTATGTTGTTGCCGCACTAGATGATACGATTGTGCCACATCCATACAGCGATGAATTAGCCAAACATTTACAAGCAGATTACATCCGTTTACCATCCGGTGGACATTTTTTAGATCGAGAAGGATGGACTGAATTTCCCCTTCTCATAGATTTAATCAAAAAACAATTTGGGTAATAAAAAAGCGAGCATTAAGCTCGCTTTTTTATTCATTAAGATTTTTAGAGAATGACATTCGCTAATAGTAATCCGATGATAATACTGAATACCATGCTGAGTAAGCCTGGGATCATGAAACTGTGGTTAAAGATATATTTACCAATTTTCGTGGTACCTGTGGTATCGAAGTCAATAGAGGCAATAATCGGGCCATAGTTTGGTACGAAGAAGTAACCGTTTACTGCTACAAATACCCCGATTAAGATTGGGGCAGGAATACCTAAGGCAATACCTAATGGGAATAAGGTTGCGACCGTTGCACCTTGGCTGTTAACTAACACAGAAAGTACAAATAATGCGAAAGCGAATGCCCATGGTGCAGCTTCCACTAAACCTTTTACCATGTCTTTTACTTCGGTCATGTGTGCATCCATTAGAGTATCGCCCATCCATGCAATACCAAAGATCGCAATTACCGCACGCATACCTGCGTGGAATACAGAACCTTGGGTAATGGCATTGCCGTTTGGTTTACAGATAAGCATAATTAATGCTGCAACGCTTAACATCACGATTTCAATCGTATGTGCCATACCCATTGGTTTGCCTTCAAATACTGGGCGTAACTCTTTGAATGTACCCATGAACACAACTAACAATGCACCAAATAAGAATAAGCCTACTGATGTTTTTGCTGTTGGGCTAATTTTGATATCTGTTGGGTTAGTATCTGAATGATTACGTGCAACATATTCAGGATCTTGCAGTAAGCGTTGATAGTTCGGGTCATCTTTTAATTCTTTACCCATTTTATTCACAAATAAACAAGCACAGAAGATACCTAATACGGTAGCTGGAATAGTGACAGATAAAATATCACCAATACTGTAGCCTTGTGGTTCGATCATCGCAGCCACAGAAACCACCGCCGCAGCAATTGGGCTCGCGACAATCGCAAATTGTGAAGCAATTACTGCCATAGAGAGTGGACGCTCTGGGCGAATACCGTTGTGACGACTCACTTCTGCAATCACAGGTAATACCGAATACGCTACGTGGCCCGTACCTGCTAAAAAGGTAAATGTCCAAGTTACCGCAGGTGCGATAAAGGTAATATGTTTTGGATTACGACGTAAAATGTTCGTTGCGATTTTGATCATGTAGTCTAAACCGCCTGCTGCTTGCATTGCTGCAGCTGCAGAAACTACCGCCATAATCATAAACATAACGTCAATTGGAAGACCCGCAGGTTTTAAGCCAAATCCAAAAGATAGAACTGCTAAACCTAAACCGCCCATTACCCCTAAACCAATACCGCCGAGGCGTGCACCGATTAAAATACAGAGTAACACAACGGCAAATTGCAGAAGAAACATCGCTGACATAAATTGCTCCATTGTAATTTAACGAAAAAGCCCTCATTATATAAGGCATTATTTGGCGATAATTCGCCCTTTTGTAAAAAGGGATGCAATATAGCATAACTATTTATTATCGCTATAATCTAGATCAATAAAAAATTCTAATCATAGGAAAAAATATGCAATTCTCAAAAATGCACGGATTGGGCAATGATTTTATGGTCATTGATGGTGTGACTCAGAATGTTTACTTAACGGAAGAGATTATCCGTAAACTCTCCGATCGTCATCGTGGGATTGGCTTTGACCAACTTTTATTAGTGGAGCCACCTTACGATCCAGAACTGGATTTCCACTACCGTATTTTTAATGCGGATGGGAGCGAAGTGTCTCAATGTGGTAATGGCGCACGCTGTTTTGCACGTTTCGTTACGCTCAAAGGATTGACCAATAAACAAGATATTGGCGTCAGCACCGCAAAAGGCAAAATGGTGTTGAGCTTAAAAGACGATGGACAGATTCGTGTCAATATGGGTGAGCCGATTTGGGAGCCCGCTCAAATTCCTTTTACAGCCAATAAATTTGAGAAAAACTATATTTTACGTACCGATCTTCAAACGGTGCTATGCGGTGTAGTTTCTATGGGAAATCCGCACTGTGTGCTCCAAGTTGATGATATTCAAACAGCAAATGTGAATGAATTGGGCGCGTTACTTGAACGCCACGAACGTTTCCCTGAGCGTGCCAATATCGGCTTTATGCAGGTGATCGATCGCAATCATATCAAACTGAGAGTGTTTGAACGTGGTGCAGGGGAAACACAAGCCTGTGGTAGCGGTGCTTGTGGGGCTGTTGCGGTAGGCATTATGCAAGGGTTGTTGGATAATCAAGTGCAGGTGGATTTGCCTGGTGGCTCGTTATATATTGAGTGGAATGGAGAGGGAAATCCGTTGTATATGACAGGTGATGCCGAACATATTTATGATGGTTTTATAAAATTATAGTTGAAGAAAAAGTCCTACTCATTTGGCAGGGCTTTTTTATTACAAGCGGTCAGTTCAGCCCTATTTTTTGCAAATAAAAAATGCGACATTATTGGATTAAATAATGTCGCACAAACATTAGACGATATTGAGGAATCTTTCTTATTGTTATCTGGATGGCATAATCATACTCTAAATAATTTACAAAAGTGAAGAAATATTTCAACCAATTTTCAAAAATTGGAGCAAGATCACAAAATTAAAATATTTTTTGATTTTGATAAAGATGAACTTCGTTCAATAAATAAGTTGAGATCAAAGAAAGAAAAAACCCCGATGATTTCTCATCAGGGCTTCAAAATATGGCTCCTCCTGCGGGACTCGAACCTGCGACATATGGATTAACAGTCCACCGTTCTACCGACTGAACTAAGGAGGAAAAGAGTTGTAACATGAAATGGTGCCTCGAGGCGGAATCGAACCACCGACACGGGGATTTTCAATCCCCTGCTCTACCGACTGAGCTATCGAGGCATCTCGTCGTTACGGGGCGCATTATGCTGATTTTCGTCCCGCTCGTCAAACGTTTTTTTCAAAAAAATAAAAAAATCTGTTTAATGGATCGCTTTTTATTCAATTTGTTTAAAAAACAACGTGTTATCTTACGTTACGGTATTTTTGCTGAGCTTTATTCACCTTCACCAAGTAATTTCTTGCCTGAGAAGATGGGTGTGCCGTGGTTAAAATTCGATAAATTGCCCCTGAATCTAGGTTATTGATACGATCAATCGCTTCCCATTTATCACTATCAAACACTCTTAATACCGCACCTGCACCACTGTTATAAGCAGAAATCATTGCATAACGTTTAGAAGTAGGATCAGTAATGCCATCAAGATATTCATCTCGTAAAATAGTTAAGTACATTGTACCCGCATCAATATTTTGGCTAGGATTATATAAGTAATCACGATCAGGCTGACCACCAAAACCTTTGCGGGCAAAAATATCACGCCCTGCAGTACGCGGAACCACCTGCATCAAACCAATCGCATTCGCATAACTGACAGCATAAGGGTTAAACGCAGATTCGACTTCCATAATCCCTAAAATCAGACTTAAATCAATGTTGTATTGTTTTGCAGCCTTACGTGCCATTGGTAAATAACGTCTTGCACGGACTTCTACGTGGTTTGCTGCCATTGGAATAGAGACATAAGTTACCGTATGCCCATTCTGTAAACGGCGAGTTTTAAGCTTATTCTGTAATAAATAAGTTGCAAAGTCATTGGCAATAGCAATATTTGTCACAGAACGACCAAACTGATCGACCACCTGACCTGCTAAGAAAGGGTTACTACTAATCGGCACATCGCCTGATGCGAACAAATCAATACCTGATGCATCAGAGCCCATTAACAAGGTATGAATAATCGAATTACGTAGACGATTTTGATCACCTAATGTTTCAATCGTAATTTGACCATCTTCAAAACTGATGTGGCTACGAGTGTAATATTTATCCGTATATTTGACGTAGTCTTTTTGGCTTGCTTGGAGCAGTTCATTAACACCCCAAATTTGATCAATATTGCGGGAGAATTGCCCCATTAAAATATCTAAACCATTGGTATCTTTAGAGTAGTCAGGACGTGTTTTTTTAGACGTTTTTCGCGTCGGGGTATCGCTTCCACAAGATGCTAAAAAAGGAATCAGCACCAATAACGGCAGGAATTTTTTATATTTATTCATTGGGTATCTCTTTATTTTGACTCTACAGGTACATAGCCTTCAATATGCACATCTTTTCCTTCAAACAGAAAATTCACCATTTCCGTTTCTAACAATTTACGATGTTCAGGATTCATCATATTGAGTTTTTTCTCATTGACTAACATTGTCTGTTTTTTAATCCATTCTGACCATGCTTGTTTACTGATGGAATCAAAAATCCGTTTACCCAATTCCCCCGGATAAAGCTGAAAATCTAAACCTTCTGCTTCTTGTTTCAAATATACACAAAATACATTACGCGCCATTTTTCTGTCCTAATGTCAAAGTTAATTCGTCTAAAATGCGTTTTATCGGGGTTGCTAAACCCACTTCGCTAGGTTGAGTTAAATCATACCAATAATCCGCTGTTGAAGATACACGCAAATGATAATTTCCCTGATTTTCTGCCACCCCAAGCGGTAGGATTTCGGCATTTTTTTGTAAACTAAGTTCCGCCAAAATAGGATAAATATCCAAATGAAAATGGCTAAAAGTATGCCGAAAGGCAATTAATTGGGTAAATTGCACATTTTTGTCTGAAACTGACCGCTTGAGATTCTCTAAATGTTCAAATTGCGGAAAGATATAAAGCCCACCCCAAAGCCCTTTTGCTTCACGCTTTTCTAATAAGACCTTTGTTCCCTGTTTTAAAATCAAAAAGTAGCTCTGCTTTTCTGGCAACGCCTTTTTCGGTTTTTTTGCTGGAAAATCCGCCCAAGCCTGTTTAGCATTTGCCTGACACTCCTTTTCTAATGGACAGAGAGAACATTTCGGCTTAGAGCGTGTACAAATCATCGCCCCTAAATCCATCATCGCCTGATTAAAATCAGCCACTTGCGAAGTTGGTGTAACACGAGCGGTCAGATCCCACAATTTATTTTCAACCGTTTTTTCGCCCGACCAACCTTCAACAGCAAAATAACGAGAAAGCACACGTTTAACATTGCCATCTAAAATCGGGTAAGGTGCATCAAGTACGGAAGAGAGCACCGCCCCAGCTGTACTTCTGCCGACACCTGAAAGTGCGAAAACATCGGAAAAATCCGTTGGAAACTGACCACCAAATTCATCTCGAATTTGTTGTGCCGCTTTATGCAAATTTCTTGCCCTTGCGTAATAGCCTAATCCCGTCCATAAATGCAACACTTCATCCATCGGTGCATTCGCTAAATCAACAATGGTGGGAAAACGTTGAATAAAACGCTCAAAATAGGGAATAACCGTTGCGACTTGGGTTTGCTGTAACATCACTTCGGATAACCAAACGCCATACAAAGTTTTATTTTGTTGCCACGGCAGATGTTTACGCCCATATTGCTGATACCACGCCAACACGCCTTTGGCAAAAGGTGCATCGACATGGGATTGCGCTAAAGGAAATTCAGATTTTTCTTTTTTCATAGAGATAGAGTACACTTCAAAAAAACATCTCATAGTATCGCAAGCGGTCAGATTTTGCTAAAATTTTGCAAAACTTTGCGTAAAAGTCACCGCTTGGTTAAAAGGACAATATGAAATCAATAATCGGTTTTCACCATGTGGCACTTATCGTTTCTGATTATGCCAAATCTAAATCGTTTTACACCGATATTCTCGGCGCAAAGATTATCGCAGAAACTTATCGTGCAGAACGACAAAGCTATAAATTGGATTTACGTTTTACTGATGGTTCGCAAATTGAACTATTCAGTTTTCCCAATCCGCCAAAACGAGTCAATGCACCTGAAGCTTGCGGGCTACGCCATTTAGCCTTTAAAGTCCAAAATATTGAACACGCTGTCGCAGAATTAGCCCAAAAAGGCGTTATTTCTGAACCGATTCGCATTGATGAATTAACGGGAAAACGCTACACCTTTTTCCGTGATCCCGACGATTTACCCCTTGAATTTTACGAGGTAGGTTGATGATTTTCCCAACTCTGACATCGGGTATTTTAATCCAACGCTATAAACGCTTTTTAGCGGATATTCTCTTACCGAATGGCGAACAAATCACAATTCACTGCCCCAATACTGGTGCAATGACAGGCTGTGCAAATGCAGGGGATACCGTCTGGTTTTCCACCTCCGATAACCCCAAACGCAAATACGCTCATACTTGGGAACTTACTCAGACTCAAGCGGGGGATTTTATCTGCGTTAATACGCAACGAGCCAATCAACTTGTTGCGGAAGCCTTGGAAAATAACTGGATCAGCGAATTAGCAGATTACACCGAAATTCTACCTGAACAGAAATATGGTGAAGAAAATAGCCGTATTGATTTTCTGTTAAAACAGCAAGGCTTAGCGGACTGTTTCGTTGAAGTAAAATCAACGACTTTATTGGTAGATGAAGGTGTTGGGATGTTCCCTGATGCCAAAACAACACGTGGACAAAAACATCTGCGAGAGCTGACATCCATTGCTCAACAAGGTCAACAAGCGGTGATTTTCTTTGCGATTTTACACACAGGGATTGAACGGTTTGAAGTGGCAAAGCAGATCGATCCGAAATATGCCGAACTGTTCAACGTTGCACTCAGCGAAAAGGTACACGCACTTGCCTATAAAGCAAATGTTCAGATTGAAAATAATATTCCTATTGGCTTAACACTTTCTCAAAAAGTACATCTTGCCTAATCACGAAAAAGCCACCTTGTATCACCAAAGTGGCTTTATTGCTTTGCTATTAGGCTTTTGCTGTCAAGATCGCATTAATCGCATTAGCATAACTTTCCGATTTTGTGCCGAAAATGACATGAATATTATTGTCATGAATCGTAACCACTTCGGCCGCACCTAATGCTTTTAATTCTTTTCGATCAACCTTATCCTTCGATTTAAGCTGAACTCTCAAACGCGTTAAACAGAAATCTAAAGATTCGATATTTTCCGCAGTTCCTAACGCATCAATAATTTTAGGTGCCATTTCCTCTACAGAAAGTGCATCACTTTGTGCTGTTCTTCCTGAACCAAAGATATTTTTTAAAATTTGTACCATTTTTATGCTCCTTACATTAAATCAAATAGACGTTGATATTTTAAGCTTTCTGACCTTATTTTCTATTCACTTTACAAATTTTTTTGCCTATCTCACCGCTTGCACTTGAAACTGATGAGATTGCCCTCAAATATGCACACAGTTTTTTAGACAAATAGGAATTTCAATGACAACGATTGTATGTGTTCGCAAAGATGGCAAAGTGGCTATCGGGGGCGACGGGCAAGCAACTTTAGGTAATTGCGTAGAAAAAGGTACAGTGCGTAAAGTTCGCCGTTTATATAAAGATAAAGTGGTCACAGGCTTTGCAGGTTCAACGGCAGATGCCTTTATTTTGCGTGATCTGTTTGAGAAAAAATTGGAATTACACCAAGGGCATTTAGTCAAATCTGTGGTTGAACTTGCAAAAGAATGGCGTACCGAGCGTTCACTTCGCAAATTAGAAGCGATGATGATCGTAGCCAATGAAAGTGAATTTTTATTGGTTTCAGGTAGTGGTGATGTAATCGAGCCTGAATTTGATGTATTAGCCATTGGCTCAGGTGGTAACTATGCAAAAGCTGCTGCTCTTGCCCTATTAAGAACGGAAAATAATCTGTCTGCCAAAGAAATCGTAGCAGAAGCGTTAAAAATTGCTGGGGATATTGATATTTACAGCAACCATAATCATGTGATTGAAGAGGTTTAAACCTATTGTGTAGGGGCGGGTCCTGTGCCCGCCCGAAAATATCATAGAAGTACGGGCGGGCACAGGACCCGCCCCTACAAGATTTTTACAGAGATAACACTATGTCAATGACCCCTCGTGAAATTGTGTCTGAATTAGACGCACATATTATCGGACAAAATGAAGCTAAACGTGCGGTGGCGATTGCTTTACGTAACCGCTGGCGTCGTATGCAGTTGCCTGAAGAACTGCGTCAAGAAGTTACCCCGAAAAATATCCTGATGATCGGCCCAACGGGTGTGGGTAAAACCGAGATTGCTCGCCGTTTGGCAAAACTTGCCAATGCACCGTTTATCAAAGTTGAAGCAACGAAATTTACCGAAGTCGGCTATGTGGGTAAAGAAGTGGACTCGATTATTCGTGATCTTGCTGATGTTTCAATGAAATTGGTTCGCCAACAAGCGGTTGAAAAAAATCGTATGCGTGCGCAAGATGCAGCGGAAGATCGCATTTTAGATGTGTTATTACCGCCAGCTAAAGATCAATGGGGTAATGTACAAGAGAGTGACAACGCTTCTACTCGCCAAATCTTCCGTAAAAAATTGCGTGAAGGTCAGCTTGACGATAAAGAGATTGAAATTGATGTCGCAGCCCAAGTGAGTGTTGAAATTATGACCCCACCTGGTATGGAAGAGATGACTTCCCAACTGCAATCTCTCTTTGAGGGAATGTCGCCAAACAAAACGAAAAAACGCAAAATGAAAATTAAAGATGCGTTAAAAGTGATGGTGGACGAAGAAGCGGCGAAGCTGGTTAATCCTGAAGAGTTGAAACAGCAAGCGATTGAAGCGGTTGAACAACACGGTATCGTCTTTATTGATGAGATTGATAAAATCTGTAAAAAAGGCGAACACAGTGGCGGCGATGTAAGCCGTGAAGGCGTGCAACGTGATTTACTGCCGATTATCGAAGGTTCGACAGTCAATACTAAACACGGTATGGTCAAAACCGATCACATTCTCTTTATCTGTTCTGGTGCCTTCCAAGTGGCTCGTCCGTCTGATTTACTACCAGAATTACAAGGTCGTTTGCCAATTCGTGTAGAGCTTAAATCACTTAATAAAGAAGATTTCGAGCGTATTTTAACCGAGCCGAATGCGTCTTTAACCTTACAATACCGTGAGTTAATGAAAACCGAAGGTGTGGATATTGAATTTACCAAAGACGGTATCAGCCGTATCGCCGAATCCGCATTCCGAGTGAACGAAAAAACCGAAAACATCGGTGCAAGACGCTTACACACCGTGTTAGAACGCTTAATGGACGGTATTTCATTCGATGCTAGCGAACGTTCAGGCGAGAAAATCGTGATTGACGAGAAGTATGTGTCTGATGCGTTAAATGATGTAGTTGAGAATGAAGATTTAAGTCGCTTTATTCTTTAATCTTACAAGCGGTAAGATCGTTTGCAAATTTTGCAAATAATCTTACCGCTTGCACTATTTTCTAACATCTCTAGCAATCTCACAAAATAGACGAGTTCTATCACCTGATTCCCCTTTGCTTTTCTGCTAAAATGCCTGAAAATTTTTCAAACCAAATGATGCGATGATTCAAAACAACCAAACCCACACGCCAATGATGGCCCAATATCTCCAACTCAAAGCCCAAAATCCCGATATTCTTCTGTTCTATCGTATGGGCGATTTTTACGAGTTATTTTACGACGATGCCAAAAAAGCGGCTGCGTTGTTAGATATTTCTCTGACTAAACGTGGGCAATCAGCAGGTGAGCCAATTCCAATGGCAGGTGTGCCGTATCACGCTGTTGAAGGTTATTTGGCGAAGTTGGTGGCATTGGGTGAGAGTGTGGCGATTTGTGAGCAAATTGGCGATCCTGCAACCAGTAAAGGCCCTGTTGAGCGTAAAGTCGTAAGAATTGTCACACCTGGAACGGTCAGCGACGAAGCATTGCTACCAGAACGCCAAGATAATTTGGTCGCCGCAATTTATCAAGAAAAAGGTGTTTTCGCCCTTGCGACATTAGATATGGCTTCTGGGCGTTTTTTGATTAGCGAATTACCTAACAAGGAGGCTCTGTCTGCCGAGTTACAACGCACCCAACCTGCCGAGATTTTGTATCCTGAAGATTTTTCTGATGCAGGTATTTTACAGGGTTACAAAGGCTTACGCCGCCGACCTGTTTGGGAATTTGAGCTAGTTACAGCCATTCAGTTGCTTAATCGCCAATTTGGGACACAAAATCTTACAGGCTTTGGGGTAGAAAAGGCGGTGGTTGCCTTGTGTGCGGCAGGTTGTGTCTTGCATTATGCTCAAGAAACTCAACGCACCGCACTGCCACATATCAACAGCATTCATTTGGCTCAAAATAGCGATACTGTCTTACTTGATGCGGCAACTCGCCGAAATTTGGAATTAACCACCAATCTTGCTGGCGGTACAGAAAATACACTTGCATCGGTTTTGGATAAATGCGTCACCCCAATGGGTAGTCGTTTACTCAAACGTTGGATCCATCAACCTATTCGTGATTTAGCCAAACTGCATACTCGCCAGCAAACCATTTTGGCATTGCAAAAAAATGAGCGTATCGAACCGCTTCAACCCTTGCTACAACAAGTGGGCGATATGGAGCGGATTTTGGCTCGCATTGCGTTACGCACCGCACGTCCCCGTGACCTAACCCGTTTACGCACAGCCTTAGAGCATATCCCCGATATTGTAAAACATTCACAAAATCTAACCGCTTGTTTAGACAATACGTTGAAGCAGATCGCTGACTTTAGCGAACTATTCGAGTTATTAAGTAAGGCAATCATTGATAACCCACCGCAACTTATCCGTGACGGTGGCGTTATTGCTGAAGGATACAATGCCGAACTGGACGAATGGCGAAGTTTGGCAGAAGGGGCAACCAAATTCCTTGAAGATTTAGAAGCAAAAGAACGAGCCCAAACAGGCATTGATACCCTTAAAATCGGCTTCAATGCGGTACACGGCTACTATATCCAAATCAGTCAAGGACAGGCTCACAAAGCTCCGATCCACTATGTCCGCCGTCAAACGTTAAAGAATGCGGAACGTTATATTATCCCTGAGCTGAAAACCTATGAAGATAAGGTGTTGAAAGCAAAAGGGGCTTCTCTTGCCCTTGAAAAACAGCTTTATGATGAACTGTTTGAACTGTTAATACCACGTTTGGGCGAATTGCAGTTGGCAAGCCTTGTGTTAGCGGAACTTGATGTGCTGACCAACCTTGCTGAACGTGCCGACAGTCTGAATTATGTGATGCCAAGTTTCAGCCATCAGCGAGGCGTGAATATCAAAGGCGGTCGCCACCCAGTTGTTGAACAAGTGCTAAAAACGCCGTTTATTGCCAACCCTGTACTGCTCAATCCACAACGCCATTTGTTGATCGTCACAGGCCCGAATATGGGTGGTAAAAGTACCTATATGCGACAAATTGCCTTGATTACCTTAATGGCATATATCGGCAGTTTTGTGCCTGCGGACAGTGCAGAGATCGGACCGATTGACCGTATTTTTACCCGTATCGGTGCTTCTGATGATTTAGCGTCAGGACGCTCAACCTTTATGGTGGAAATGACCGAAATGGCGAACATTCTGCACCAGTCCAGCGAAAACAGCCTTGTTCTTGTTGATGAAATCGGGCGAGGCACATCGACCTACGATGGCTTATCGCTCGCTTGGGCGTGTGCCGAATGGTTAGCGAAGAAAACCCAATCGCTCACCCTATTTGCCACCCACTACTTTGAGCTAACCAGCTTACCAAACCAGCTCAAAGGCGTTGCCAATGTCCATTTAGATGCGTTGGAACATAACGACACCATCGCCTTTATGCACAGTGTACAAGAAGGGGCAGCAAGTAAAAGTTATGGTTTAGCCGTTGCCGCCCTAGCAGGCGTACCAAAGCAAGTGATCCAACTTGCGAAACAGAAACTCACACAGCTTGAACAACTTTCACAACAAACGGCACAATTAGACGCAAATCCACAGCAAGATTTACTCTTTTCAGCGAATTTGCAAAATGTTGAGCCAATCTCACCGCTTGTAGAGCCGTCCAAAGTCGAACAAGCCCTTGCAAAGATTGATCCCGATGAACTCACACCGAAACAGGCGTTGGAAGCGTTGTATCAGTTAAAGCAATTTACCAAATAAAATTTGAAATATGTTGATTTCAAAAATATCTTAATATGAAATGATTGTAGGGGCGGACCGATGTGTCCGCCCTTGTTTTGTATTGTTTTAGGCGAATACATCGGTTCGCCTCTACTTTGCCAATAAAAAACCTCTTCCTAAGAAGAGGTTTTTGTTTAAAAGGATTTGGCTAAATTACCATTGGTAACCTACACCTACACCGCCAGATACATGGCCTTGGCTATTTGCAGTACCTTGAAGTTTCAAGATAAGTTTACCATTGTCACTTGCTCTTGAGTAACCCACTGCAACGGCTGAAGCGCCATCGTAACCACCAGCTGCGGCTGCAACCATTGATTTACCCGGGATATACACTTGTGGAAGTGAAGATGCTGCCGCAGAGCTTGCACCAATACCACGTACACGTTTATCTAACTTATCAACTTTTCTGTTGACCGCATTGACATTACCCTGTACCTGTTTTAATTGGCTAACATTCACTGCATCCGTATCTTTCACACCTGGAGCAACATTCGTGATACGCGTAGGAGCATCAGCCGTGCCTACACTTAACTCTTTCTTGCCATCAAGTTTCGATGTTGTAGAAGTGACTGTAACGCCTTTATCCCCACCAACTGTCACACTTTCAAATGTTGGCGTATCGCTAGTTGCAACAGAAACTGTATTACCTTCTTGTTTCACCTTGATGTTTTTACCACCACTGATCGTCACAGTTTTTTCAGCAGGTTTCGCTGATTTACCTAACTTAACTTGGCTTGAAACACCTTTGGAATCGGTATTACCTGATGTAGTAATTGTCCAACCTTGGTTAGTTTCATTTAACTGTGAAACATTAACAGCATCACCGTCTTTCTCACCAGCTTTTACATTACTGATCGTTGCACCACCCACATTCACTGTTGCATCGCCTAATTTGATACTCGTATCACCATTGCTGATAGAACTAATATCTTTTAGATCGCCTTCAACATTGACTTTGTATGGGTCAGACTCAGAGCCTTTTCCTGTGACTTTGGTGTTTTTACCATCTGCAAGTTTTGTTGTTGCTAGGTTAGCAGTATTGACAGTCAGGTTACCATTATTGTCAAAGGTAATAGTATCACCGTCTATTTTAACATCGAAGGTTAGACCTTTACTTGTCACATTCGCTGTGGTGCCCTTACCGTCAGTAGCAATAACATCCGCTTTGATAGTGTCACCAGTTTTGGTTAAGTTCACAGTGTGAGTATCTTCAACCTTAGTAGCTGCGTTGTTAAGCACTGCTTTAGCTTTGTCAGTCAAGCCAACCGCATAATCAATGGTGGTAGTGCCATTTGCTGTCACTGCACCATTTGCGGTCACAGTCAAGAACTCGCTTGAACCAGCTTTGACAGAGGCTGTAGCGGTGGTATCTTTGGCGTTGATGACATAAGGTTTATCCTTACTACCATCGCCAGTGATATTGACATTATCGCCCGCTTTGATTTCAGTCTTATTGGCAGCAACAGCATCTTTCAACTGCTTCACATTAACAGCATCGTTGTCCGCTGTACCTTCTGCAACATTGGTAATCTTGGTTGCTGAACCATCAGCTTTACCAATATTGATGTTGTTGCTTGCATCAGCTTTGATGATTGGGCCGTTTGCATTGAACTGCACTGAACTAAATACTGGCGTATCTACCGTCTTCACAGTGAATACAGAACCATCACGGGTGATGTTGATGTTTTTACCATTTTTAAACTCAACCACATCGCCTGGATTTACAAGCTCACCTGCATCACCATTGGCTTTGACCGTAAAGCCAGAATCGTTGATTGCAGTTGCGATATCGCTTGCAGTTGCAAGTTTATTTGCCTCTGCACCCGTTGGTACATTTACCTTACCTTCTGGTGTGTTGGTCAAATCTGTGGTGCTAACTTTTAACTCGCCATTTGTACCTTTGATGATGGTTGTGCCATCGGTGGTCACAGATAGGTCGAATTTCTTCGCACCGTTAGCCGTTTTACCCTCAGTGATTGTCACTGATTTGTCAGTAGAGACTACTTCTTCTTGCGATGCTTGTAGCTGTTCATAGTTCACCGCATCGCCCGGTTTGGTACCATTGGCGACATTGGTAATCGTTGCACCACCCACATTCACAGTCGCATCACCAAGCTTGATGGTGGTGTCACCATTGCTGATTGAGGTGATGTCAGCCAGGTTGCCTTGGACGTTGACTTTGTATGGGTCAGCATCAGTACCTGTGCCTTCAACAGTGGTGTTTTTACCATTAACCAGTTTGGTTTTTGGTAGATTGTCAGTGTTTACAGTTAGGTTGCCATCTTTATCAAGCTTGATGGTTGTGCCGTCGGTTTTGACGTCGAAGGTAATCGAACCTTCAGCGGTTACATTCGCATCAGTACCTTTACCATTTGCAAAGTTAATCGCATCACCGAATTTCACTTTGCTGTGCTCTGTACCATCTACTTTGGCAGTCCAGTAGCCTTCATTCACTGCTTTAACAACATCATTTACAGTTGCTACACCATCTTTATCTGCTACAAGCTCACCGTCAGTAGTTACTGAGCCAAATTCACCTTGCTCCACATTGACTGTATAAGTCGTGGTCGCACCAGTTTTGCTTGCTTTCACTGTTGCAAGACCAGTTGCATCCACCACAGTTTCTTCAGCAAGCTTATCTTTGGTTGCTTGGTCTAGAGCGACTGTGTAAGTGGTTACATTAGTATCTGCATTAGGTGTCGCAGTTACTGTGATGCCATCGCCTTGTGCAACTTCTGCACCCTTGGCGTTAATGGTATAAGTCACACCATTTGCATCTTTTGATGTTTCTACGCCTGCAATGTTGTCACCTGCCACAACTTTGGTTGTGTTGGCTTTCAGCTGTGCAATCGTCACTGCATCGCCATCTTCAACACCTGCACCAACATTGTTGATTTGGTTACCACCCATATCAACCGTTGAGCCTGCACCCACAGCGAAGTTATTCACCTTGGTATTGCCTGTTGCGGTTAGGTTATTGGTGTTCACATCTGTAAAGCTAACCACGTCGGCAGTTGCATAGGTAATCTTGCCGTTCGCTTCTTGCTTCACAACCAAGTTTTTGCCCGCTGCCATATCGACAGTATCACCTGGATTGATGACTTCGCTATCGACAGTTGAGCCAGTTTCTGCACCACCATTAGCCGATGCAGTTAGCTTGAAGCCTGCATTTTTGATGGTGGTAATCACATCACCAGCAGTCATCACTGCAGATGGATCGGTTGCACCACCTACAGAGCCATTGGTATTCTGGTCTGCAGAAGGTGTAATTGTCGTTGTATTGACAGAAACAGTGTAATTATTACCTTCGGCATCGACTTTCACTGGGCCAGAACCTGCCTTCACGACAGTTTTTGGTAGGTTGGCTGTATTGACCTTGATGTCAACAGCACCATCAGCACCTGGAGCGAACGTCACCGTACTGTCTGTAGAAACTAGGTTCACATCATAAGATACCGCACCTTCTTTAGCGACAGCTTTAGTGCCGTTGCCATTGACGAAGTTGAGCGTATCACCGAAGTGTACAGGCTTAAGCGTTGTACCGCCCACTTGCGCTGTCCAGTAGCCTTGGTTGATTGCATTCACTACATCATTGGTTGTCGCCACACCATCTTTGGTCGGCGCAGCGATTGAACCTGTTGGGTTAGTCACTGTGTTAAACACACCTTTAACAACATCAACTTTGTAGTTTTGACCTTTGGTGTCATTCAACTTATCTTTAGTGACCGTTAGCAAGTCTGGAGTGCCTGTAGATACAGACTCTTCTTTAGCAAGTTGTTCTTTGGCTTCATCGCTTAGATCAAAGCTGACTTTGCCATCTACACCCACAGTTGCAACAGTTTTGTCACCGTCGGTGAAGTTTAGACCATCTTTTAGGCTCACGGTTTGCTTATCTACACCATTGGCTTTATAGGTCAATGGGATAGATTCAGCCGCTTTTGTGCCATCAAATTTGACTGTATAAGTATCGACACCGCCCTCATCTGTCTTAGCTACAGAGATTGGTGCTGTACCTGTGACATTGATGGCTTCTTTGGCAGCTGTTTTCACTGCTTGTTTAGATACACCCACTTTATAGGTTTCACCTGCATTACCTGCAGCATCACCTGATTCGGTGTTCACCGTTGCAATGTTGTCAGCCACTGTGTTATCTAGGACGACTTTTTCAACAGACTTAGCTGCAATACGTTTGATATCACCAATGTTTGCACCGTTGGTGTCTGTATCACCACCTGTGCCAACATTTGTTAAGGTGTTACCACCCATATCGACTGCTGAATTTGGCTTCACAGTAAAGTCATTGACTGTTGTTGTGCCCGTTGCAGTCAAGTCAACGGTAGTTACACTGTTGAGTGAAATATCATCTTGCAATGAATATGTAAATACATCTGTCGCTTGGTCTAATGCCAAGTTTTTACCTGCACGCAAGGTGACTGTTTCACCTGGGTTGATTAAGGTCGTTGCGTGTGTACCTTTCTTCATACCACCATCAACAACATCACCTTTGACATTCCAGCCTGAGTTATTGATGACTGTTGCCAAGTCTTGTGCATTCACCAGTTTTTTCGCATCATCTGCGACTGGTGCATTCACTTGACCTGCTTTATCCGCACCTGCTGCAACAGCTGTCAAGGTTGTTGTTTTCACATCTGCTTGGATTTTGTTGTCCGCTGTTTTGGTTAAATCAACCGTATCAGTATCAACTACATCCACCACTGCATTGTTAATGATGTTCTTCGTTGCTGCATCCAAGCCAACTGTGTAGTTGATGACACCATTTGGATCTTCAGTACCACCAGTGATTTCTACTTTACCATCAGTTGCTGCGGTCACTGTAGTTTTGGTTGCATCCACTTTATAAGTTGTCTTATTACCAGTCACAGTTGGGGTTACTGTGGTATTTTTACCTGATACAACTTCAGTGCTTGCAAGACCATCGGTGTTCACAGCCAAGTTGCCTTGATTGTCCACTTTGATGGTTGTGCCATCAGTTTTCACATCAAAGGTGATGCCATCAGTACCCACTTTGGCATTTGTTGCTGCACCGTCAATAAAGTTAACGCTGTCACCGAATTTCACTTTGCTGTATTCTGCACCATCTACTTTAGCTGTCCAGTAGCCTGAATTCACTGCAGAGACAACATCAGCAACGGTTGCGACACCATTAGTGTTGGTTACATCACCCAGTGCACCGTTAGCAGTTTGTGCATTGAATGTGCCTTTAGCAATATCAACCTTAAACTCTTTACCGCCTGAGGTGTTTACTGCTGTGTCATTCACAGTCACTAGACCTGAATCACCTGCAACAACGGTTTCAACTTTAGCAAGCTGAGTTTTTGCTTCATTGCTTAGATCAAAGCTGACTTTGCCATCTGCACCGACAGTAGCAACTGTTTTGTCACCGTTGGTGAAGTTTAGACCTTCGCTTAGGTTAACGGTTTGTCGGTTTTCTCCATTGGCTTTGTAAGTTAATGGTGTGGTTTTTGCTGCTTCTGCACCATTGTAGTTTACTTTGAAGGTTTCTACGCCACCAACATCTGTCTTATCAACAGTGATTGCTTTTGCATCACCAACAACTTCAATGGCTTCTTGAGCCGCTGTTTTCACTGCAGCTTTAGATACGCTAACCACGTATTCTTCGTTTGCTTCACCCGCTGGTTTACCAGATTTTTGTGTTACCGTTGCGATGTTATCTGCTGAAGTGTCCGCTGTTACTTTTTCAACGGCTTTAGCTGTCGCTACTTCACGTTTTAGCTGATCCACATTCACTGCATCAGTACCTTCAGTACCTTCAGCAACACCTTTAATCTGGTTGTTACCCATATTAATAGTTGATTGTGGTTGAACTGTAAAGTTCTTAACTACTGTATCGCCAGTTGCAGTGAGGTTACGGGTTGTGACTTCATCAAAGGTCACATCGTCTTTGGTTTCTACAAGCAATGTATTGCCTGCACCAGAGATCTTGATGTTTTTACCTGCATCGATGTTGAGTGTATCACCAGCATTGATCTTAGATTCTTCATTTGCTGTATAGGTGCCTTCACCGCCTGTTTGTGCAGTAGAGTTCACTTTCCAAGAGGTTTTGTTGATGGTTTCAACAACATCACCAAGATTAGCTACTTGGTCGCCGTCAGTTGTGACTGCTTTACCACCGTCTTCAACTCTTGAAACACCTGTATTAACAGTTAGGTTCTTCGCACCATCTTTATCTGCGATGGTTATAGAGCTATCGCTTGATACAAGGTTTGCATCAAATGTGATGCCTTTATCACCATTGACACCGTCAACGATTCTTGCAGTTGTACCTGCACCGTTCACGAAGTTGATGTCATCGCCAAAGCCTACTTGCTCAACTTGGTTGCCAGCAACTTTTGTGGTTAAGAAGCCTTTATTCACTGCATCAACGACATCCGCTACAGTTGCTACACCAGTGTTACCTGCTGCCAATTCACCTGTTGTACTTGGGTTGTTGAAGGTGCCTTTGGCAATATCAACTTTAAATTCTTTACCAGTTGAAGTGTTAACTGCACTATCATCAACAGTCACAAGACCTGAATCACCTGCAACAACGGTTTCAACTTTGGCAATTTGTGCTTTGGTTTCTGCACTTAAATCAACGTTATAAGTTGTCGTCTTAGAGCCAGTTGTTTGATCTACCTGTTCTGATGGTGTCACAGTCACACTTGTTGTACCTGCGGCTGGAGCAACGACAGATTTATCTGCGTGTACAGTATAAGTTGTGGTTGTGCCTTGTGTATCTGCCTTGACTTTCACATTACTGCCTTCAGCCACAACTGCTTTCGGTAAGTTGTCAACATTAACAGAAAGTTGGCCACCTTCAGTTTTGATTGTCGTACCATCAGTTTTCACATCAAAGGTGACAGATTTACCATCAGCCGCTAATTTCGCATCAGTCACGTTGCCATCAGCAAAGTTAACGCTGTCACCGAATTTCACATCAGCCACCTTAGTGTTGCCATCAACATTCGCTGTCCAGAAGCCTGAATTCACGGCGGTAATCACGTCAGCTACAGTTGCTACGCCTGCTGTCGTACCGTCAGCATTTAGCTTACCTGCTGTTGTTACGCCATTGAATGCACCTTTGGTGATGTCAACGGTATAATCAGTAATCTGTGTAATACCATCAGCACGAGTAGCATCCGCTTTAGTAACAGTCACTAGACTACCATCTGCCGCTTTGACGTGTGCAGAAGTATCGGTGTTGGTATCGGTATCAACGACTTTTGAATACAGTTTGCCGTCTGATGTGACACCGATGGTTGTGTCATCCACTTTGGCTGTCACAGTATAAGTAGTGGTTTTGGTACCATTTGCCTGATTGGTTACGGTATTTGCTGCTACATCAACACCATTACCACCTTGTACTACTGCTTTATCCGCATGGACAGTATAGATTTTGCCGCCAATTGCCGAATCTGTTACTTTAACATGGGTATTATCCCCAGCTTCGACAGATGCACTCGTTGCATTTAGCTGTGATAGGTTCACTGCATCATTTGGTTGACTACCTGCGGCGACGTTGGTGATTTTGACAGGTGAGCCTGATGACGAGCCAACCTTGATGCTACCAGTGCCCTCATTGGTGATTTTTGGACCGCTATTACTACCAAACTGTACGCTGTCAAAGATTGGATTAGTGGCGATTTGGATTTGTACGCCTTGATCATCGACTACCGTTTGGACGTTACGCGCACTGTAGGTACCAGCGGTTGCTGCATCGCTATTGCGAGACAAGTTTGGTATGTTTCCATTCGCACCCTTGATAACAATCTCATCACCCAAGACACGCTCTAAGCCATTCTCACTAGCAAAGTTCATAGTGGCATTTAGAGTATCTTTGTTGCTATTGGCCTTAAAGGTGATTGGCTTAGAGGCTTGATGGGCGACAGCATAGAGCTGCGAGCCGTTGATGGCGTCTGTTGATGTTTTTGAGATTTCACCAGCGGCGACGTTTTGGATACGACGTTCTGCACCTGATGAGCCGACAGAGACTGCACCATCTGATGTCGCACCTGCAAAGGCTTGACCACCGATTGATGCCGTACCATAGGTTATACCGCCAACTTTGGCTGTCGAGACTGTGCCACCAGCACCTGCTGTTGTCGCTGTGGCGCCACTTTGCTGGTCTTTATCCCACGTCTTAAGCGTACCAACGCCATCAGTACCAACAAGACCCACCCCCTTGGTCACCTCTGATTCATTACCCAAATAGACAGAGTTAGCTACCGTGCCTTCGGCAGAATCAACCGCCAAATCGGTCGAGCTACGTCCGATACCGCTACCTAGTACAAAGGTATTAGCCGATGTAATGGTATTGTTATTACCGACAGCATAAGAGCCAATCGCTTCTGCGGTTAGATGTGATGGATCACCGAACGCACCAGCGTTGTCAGCTTCGACGGTGTGGCCAACACCGACTGCGATAGACTGATTGCCAGTGACATTTGAGCTTTTACCGATGGCGATAGATTCAGTGCCCAACGCTTTGGTGCTTGTACCAATGGCGATAGTGTCTGCTTTTGCAGTATCAAGCTTGGTTTTGGCAGTAGCAAATGCCTGCTCAAGGCTGGATACCGCCGCAGTCAAACCATTTAACTCTGTTTGATATTTGGTAATATTCGGCGTGTCATTTTTGGCAATTGCTTCAGCCAATTTACCTTGAGCAACACGTGTACTACGCTCATTAGTGAATAAATCATTTTGTGCTTTGGTAAAGGCATCCACATCAGCCTTAGCGATACCAGCCAACGAAGACTGACCAATCGCAATGCCATTTGCACCAGAAGCAATCGCCAATCGACCTACAGCAGTAGTATTATCACCTGTGGCATGAGACTGATGACCAAATGCTGAAGCACTCGCACCCGTGCCACGTGCTCGACTACCCACCGCAGTCGAATTTGCTCCAAAGTTACGAGAAGCCGTACCGATTGCTACACCATCAGCCCCCTTGCCAATCGCATAATAACCCTGTGCAATTGTAGCTGTAGCGTGCGCTTCGGACATATCACCAATTGACATTGAACGGTCAGCACCGCTATGTACCAACGAACCCTTACCCAATGCAATAGCAAGTGTACTTTGCGATGTTGCCCCTGAACCGATTGCGGTTGCACCATCTTGGCTAGCCAAACTGCCCGAACCAATGGCGGTAGAATACTGTGCTTCAGCTTTGGACTCAAAACCAACAGCAACCGCTTGCTGTCCATTAGCAAGCGAACTCACACCATAGGCACTAGAACGATCGCCTAATGCACGGCTATTCACACCCACTGCCGTAGCAAATTGTGCCAGACCAGCATCTGCCGCTTGACCAATTGCCACACTTGCGTCTTTAGCTGTCGCCTTTGCACCGATTGCAATCGCTGTACCTAGATTGACTTCATTACCATCACGCATGGTAGTTTTAGAAACAGACACGCCCGCCGCTGTCGCACTTTGACCGATAGCAATAGATGCTGGTTGCGATCCTTTAGATGCACTAGCACGAGCATTCTCACCAATTGCCACTGCACCATTTGCACCTTGTTGTGCATCTTCTCTATTTGCCGTATTTACATCATCCTCAAGGCCTGTTGCTGCGGCATTGGCACCAATCACAACGGCTGAACCTGTTGAGTTTGAGTTTTTACCAATTGCAATACCATTTTCAGAAATGGCTTTAGCTGCCACACCCGCAGTGATAGAAAACGCTCCTGTCGCACCTGCTTTATCTAGGATACGACCTTTGTTGGTGGTAGGGTCGCCGGCACCTTGATTGGCTTCATTCAGATTGGTATGGAAATAGATATTTGAAACTTGCTCGCCAAGTTTATACGCGACGGCATAAAGCTGTGAGCCGTTGATGGTATCTGTCGATGTCGCTGAAATCTCACCAGGGGCAACATTGGTCAGCTGACGTTCTTTACCCTTGCTACCGATACTCACAATACCTGTCGCTGTACCATTGAATCCATCATAAACGATAGACGTACCATCAGCGATATTTGGAATGGTAACACATGTGACTTGCGTATAATCTCGGTCAGTACTGCCCTCGCCCAAGATGACGCTATTTGGCTTGGTTGCGGTAACGTTGTTACCTAGCACCATTGTGTTGCTTGCAGTGGGTTGGATGATGTTATTATTACCCACGACCGCAACGTTTGATGCACCGATAGAGTTATGCGTACCAAGTGAATACGCATTGGTTGATGTGCCTTGAATACTTGATGCCGTACCGATAGCAGTAGAATTGACCGCACCTGGCATAATCATCGTGCCATCACCGATAGCCGTTGAGCTTACACCACCTGATGCGGCACCGTGACCGATAGCAATCGCATCTTCCTTAGTTGCTCCTGAACTATCACCGATAGCGATAGCACCTGATGCATTAGCCGTTGAGCTGACACCAGATGCGACTGAGTTATTACCTGATGCATTTGATTTAAAACCTGATGCTGTTGCATTAGTACCTTCTGCTTTGGCTTGTGCACCCGTTGCTGTGGCTTTTTCACCTGCCAAAGATTGAGCACCCGAAGCCGTACCGTCACGACCTTTGACATCGGCATGATAACCAACTGCCGTACCTTCATCGCCTGTAACAATGGTTTCTTTACCAACCGCCGTTGAGCCCCAACTATTCGCTTGTGCTTTACCACCGATAGCATTTGAGTAGTCGGCTAAGGCTTTGGCTTGCACACCTGTTGCGGTTGACCATTTTCCTGTCGCATGTGCATCTTGACCAGTTGCTACAGAAGCATATTGCATTGCTTTAGCATTTTGACCTACAGCAGTTGAGAAAATCACCGCCTCAGCTGAATTACCTACTGCTGTTGCTTGCTGTCCATATGTTCTAGCTTCTGCACCTAAAACAGATGAACTTTTTTCAATGCTATCTCCATCTTGAATGCTTGCAGCCCCACCAGGTACCAACGTTGACGCTTTAGGGCTACTGCTAACATCTGAAAGCTTTAAAGTCTGTGCGTTTGTACCATAAGCAACTGTACTTTCGCCAATAGATTTAGAGCCTGAACCAATAGCAGTTCCTTTAATAGACCACTGATTATCAATTGTGCCGTATATCGGCGCATATGTAACCACCGCCGCCTGTGCCTGTCCACCAATCACTGCACCACCAACAGTTGCTAGAGCCACTGCGTTTTTAACTAATGAAATACGCTTATCTGTTTGAGAAGACGATTTTCCCTTCGACCTCGTTAATTCCGACACAACGTCAAAACGTTGTGTTGTGTGATTCCAAATAACCTTAAAGATTTTATTCATGAAAACTCCCCTTGTTGAAACTTATTCAAGTTTGTATTTTATAAAAATGACACTTTATATTAAAAAGCGTCATTATTTTAAAAAAATAAAGTACAATTAACAACCAAATAAAAGTCACAAAAGAAACCAATAAAACTCTAAAAACAAACCAAAAAAGCACAAAAAAAAAACACAATTAGCAAAAAAAACAGAATCAACCGTTTAAAAACAATAATTTATATAATATCCACAATAAATATGGTAAAAAAACAAAGGTTGTTTAAGATCAAAAAAGCATAGATACAAACCACACCAACATTACAAAATTTACACAAAATCACTTAAATTAATCAAGTAGTCGCCTAATAATTAGGCTATGATAATAAGCATAATAAAGGAGAAACCATGAAACATTCATATTCAGTAATCTCTTTGATGATATTGTTTGGCACCTACTCGAATATCAGTTATGCAAATACTACATGGGCAGATAAACAACATTCCACGATCAAAGAGAGTTTGCATTCTTGGTCTAATACCATAGATAGCTGGCTGGGTACACCTGATCCATCTCAACCTGCCTCTGCGAGCATTCGTATCATGTTAGATAATGAATGGAATCATTATGATGGCTATTCGATTAAACCCCGTATTCGAGGCAAAATTAAATTGCCCACGCTAAAACAGCACTTAAGTGTTGTCTTTGGTGATGAAGACTTAGATAACCAATCTCGAGATAAAAACCAACTTCACCGCAACTATAAAATACCGTTAGAACAAGATAAAAAATATGACGGTAAGCAAAGCCGTGATGATAATGCCTCTCTGGCACTTCGTTGGTCTAAAGAAACGGATAGACTTGGTATTGAAACGGATATTGACTTAGGGATTCGTTCTGGGGCAGATATTTTTGTGAGAGCGAAAGCCGCAAAAACATGGAAATATGATGAGCAATATTCTACACGCCTAGAACAAATCTACCGTTATGGGATAAATAGTAAACATTATTTACGTACGAACTTAGAAAATAAATATCAACGCACTGATATTACCTTTATTAATAATCATACATTCCTAGAATATACGCATGATATTGATGAAAAACTATTTTGGGGAAACAGTCTTTATCAACAACATGATTTTGTCGGGCATAAACGTTTAAATTATGGATTATTTGTTGGTGGGGAGATTAATCGTAAAAAAGTGGATGTCCATTATTATGGGCCTTTTATTAACTGGCGTCAGCCGATATTAAGAGAATGGCTTTTTATTCAACCTGAAGTCCATTATTACAATAATAAAAAGTTGGATAGAAAACATCACTTAGGTGCCTTCTTCCGTATTGAAGCGATTTTTTAATGACAAGGGTGGGCATTTCGCCCACCCTAAATTTGTTTGCCTTAAGAAAGCACCCTTTGCAAAAAAAGGGTGAGATCTCACCGCTTGTTATGCTTTTAAACCTTCCTGAATGCGTACAGCATCCACGCCTTTATCTGCTTCCACACGCTCGATAAATGACTTGAAGTGAGTGAGATGACTAACATCCAACCCAACACGTTTCGCCCAACCTAACATGGTGTAGAGATACACATCCGCCACGCAGAGACGCTCGCCAAAAAATGCATGGTGCTCTAAGTGATCGTTCGCAATTTCTAACATGCTTAACACGTTGTCCGCCGCATTTTGACGAATTTCTGCCGTTAAGGCTTCGTTTCCTTGTGCATAAGGTGGTAAGCGGAAAAACGGGGTAAAGGCTTTATGTACATCTGAATTGAAGAAAGATAACCAACGCATTGCTTTGGCTTTGTCTTGCGCTGTATCACTACCAAACAGTTTCGCTTCAGGATGAAGGTTATCGAGGTAAGTTAAGATCGCAATGTTTTGTGATAGTGCGAAATCACCATCCACTAAAAGCGGTACCGCACCTTGCGGGTTTAATGCCAGGTATTCAGGTGATTTAATTTTGTCACGACTGACCGCTTCCGCTTCGTAGGGTTGGCCAATCCATTCTAACGCTGTATGTGGAACAAATGAGCAAGCGCCCGGGAGATAATAAAGTTTCATACTATTTTTCCTATGTATTAAGGTAATAATTTTTCTAAACGCCATAACTCTTCAAAGCTGGCGCGAGATTTAATGAGATGAGCATTATTGCCATCTACCATCACTTCTACGGCTTGTGGGCGCGAATTGTAAGTTGATGACATGGTTGCACCATAAGCTCCAGCCGAACGCATAGCAATCAGATCGCCTTCAGCAATGGACAGCTCTCGCTGTTTCCCTAAGAAATCCGAGGTTTCGCAAATTGGGCCTACAACATCATATACGGCTTTTTCACGTACAAGCGATGGGTTGACTTCAATAATTTGCATATAGGCTTCATATAACGCAGGGCGGATCATGTCGTTCATCCCTGTATCCACAATCGCAAATCTACGGTCTTCATTCTGTTTGATGTACTCGACTTTCGTCACCAAAATCCCTGCATTTGCAGTAATCGCCCTGCCCGGTTCTAAAATGATTTCGAGATTTGGGTACGCTTTGAGTTTATCAAGTAATGCCGCTACATATTCTGTTGGATGTGGAGGCGCTTCATTGGTGTAAGTCACCCCTAAACCACCACCAAGATCGAGATGATGTAATTCAATGCCATCTTGTTTCAACTGTTCCATCAGCACAATAACACGGTCAGTCGCATCTAAAAACGGCTGTAATTCGGTTAATTGCGAGCCGATATGGCAATCCATACCTGTGATTTTGACATTCGGTAAGGTTTTAGCAAAGCGATACACTTCACGAGCTTCTTTCACGCTGACACCGAATTTATTCTCTTTTAACCCTGTTGAGATATAAGGGTGGGTTTTAGCATCAACATCGGGATTGACACGCAATGAGATAGGCGCAATTTTGCCAAGTTGCCCTGCGACTTCGTTAATGCGTTTTAATTCAGAAACTGATTCCACGTTAAAGCAACGAATTCCTACTTCTAACGCGCGGGCAATCTCGCTGTGAGATTTTGCCACACCAGAGAAAACCACTTTGCTTGCCTCTCCGCCTGCGGCTAAGACACGTTCTAATTCACCTTGCGACACAATATCAAAGCCAGATCCTAAACGCGCCATCACGTTCAATAAGGCAATGTTAGAATTAGACTTTACCGCAAAGCAAATTAAGTGTGGATGAGTGCCAAAAGCATTGTCAAACGCGTGCCAATGGCGTTCAAGCGTCGCTCTTGAGTAAATATAAGCTGGTGTGCCGTGTTGTGCAATGATGTCGCTAATCGCCACATCTTCTGCGAAAAGCTGTTGATTTTTATAGTTAAAATAATCCATTTAAAATATCCGAGTTGTGTTTACAAGCGGATAGATTTTGCAAAAAATTTGCAAAATCTGACCGCTTATTGAGTTTGAGTCTGTTCTGTTTTTTCAGGGAAATAGAGTGGGCCTTTTACGCCACACGCGGTTAAGCCTAAGCTTGCGATCAGCATAACGAATGCAATTTTTTTCATAGTCACCTCCAAATTGGAAAGATTGGATTGTACGCTAGAACAAAATAGGACGCAAAGAAAAAGCCGTCTGAATATAAAATCCAGACGGCTTACGAAGAATAAAGATATTATTTACCGACTTGGCTACCGATAACACCACCAAATATAGCTTCACATAATGTCCAATTACATTACTAGTGCGCTTTGATAAATATTATACTCCTTTCTTATTTCTTTTTGAGCTTTTCAGCTGCATCTTTAAGCGGAGAGCTTTTTTTTGCACTAGGCTTTTTAGCTACTGTTTCAGCTTTTTTCTCTGGTGCTTTTTTCTCCGACGCTTTTTTTGCTACAGTTTTCTTTGGGGCCTCTTCTTTTGCAGGAAGTAATGCTTGAGATTCAGCAAGTAAAGTTAATTCCACTTTATGCTCTGCCGCCCACTCATTTAATTTTGCTAAGAATACACGACCCATTGGACGCGGATCACCCGTAAATAATGTTTTTAATCCATTATTTTCAATAATATGACGGCGAAGCTCTAAACGCTCTTGATGATTTTCTGCTAAACGGATCGCACGTTCAACATATTCATCTACAGTATTCGCAATTAACCATTCAGGTAAGCCTAAACGTTTAAATAGGCCTTCATCAATATGTTCATGAACTTCTGGGCCTGTTTTACAGATACCCACTAAACCTAAAGTTACCATATCAATGATGCCATTCGTATTCCCGAATGGGAATGGATTCACCATCATATCGCAGTTATGCAGAATTGAGAGATATTGATGATATGGTGTGTGTGGATGTGCTGTTGCACTATCCCCTAGGAAGCTCTTAATAAATTTTTCTACATAAGGATGTGTAACACCGCTTGATTGACCTAGTGCAAAATGGAAATGTACTTTCACTTTGGCACGATCACGAATCGCTTTTAACGCTTCCAAGAAGTAGGGGTTTAGCTTCATCGTAGTTGAAGCAATACCAATGTTTACCACTTCTGGATTTTCACGTAAACGGTATTCTACGTTCGTCGGCGCTAGTGCAGATGGAACATAAGGTAGAGCATCTTTTGGTAAACGCAATAATGTTTCACTAAAACACGCTTCTGAGCCAACATAGTCATCTTCAACAATAACGTATTCAATAAATTCTGAATGCGTTGTCGCAGGATGCCCTAAAGCCACTGCTTGAATTGGTGCTAAACGGGTATTGCTTGCAAAAATAGTATTTAAATCCATTCCAATACTTGGCATATATAAAATGGATGCACCTTCTTTTTCACAAATATTTTTCACAAAAAGTAATTTGTCAAAAATACTATCGCCTTTCAAAAGGTGAAATTCATCAAAAACATCTTGCCCCGCTTTATCTACCGCTTCGCCACCCAAACCAATTAAATAGAAATGTTCGCGAGCAGCAATCATAGAGGTTGAGTGTGTACGATAAATAGAGTGTGCAGAGTGGAAATGTTCTAGTAATACCACCATGACTGGCTTGCCATTTTTATATCCAATATGAGAAACATCTCTATCTGTCCAACCACATTCCACTAAATGACGACGGATAACTTGGTTTAGCGCTTTTTTCACTAAATGCTTATTTTCTGCTACATCATAGCTACAGTGCATATACACATCATGAGAAATCGCACTTGGAATATTGTTCAAATTTTTAATTTGAGCTAATTTTTCTGGGAACCACTGTAAAATAGCGGCTCTTTTTGAAAATGAATGTGGTGTTCCAATAAAACGTGGTGACTGTAACGCAAAACAAAGTGACGCACATAACTCAGGATCTAAATTCCACATAGCATCTAAATTCAATGTGATATTAGATTCTGGTAAATATAAAATACAGAATTTGATAAAGGCATTTTTAGTTGCCTCTAATTCGATATTATTTGGATCCGTTTTATCTTTAGCGCGGTTGTAAGTTCTTAAAATGTGGTCTGCATTCACGAATGGAGAACTTGCAAATAACATTGAAATCCAACGTTGAAGTGTTAAAAATCTCTGAGCACCCTTGTCAGAAATACTTAAACTCGGATCTTGGAATAAACTTGTGATTGCCACCGACATCCTTGTACAGAAATAGATGGTTGTGTCTTTCTCTAAAACTAACTGTTTTGGTAAATCAATTTCAATCCCTTGTATGCCGCCAAAATTATTATCCAGTTTGCCTAGAATATCTAATAGTTCATTACAAGATAGCTCGTAATTTTTTTCTTCAACCGCTTTTTCAAAGCGAATTACACTTGGTTGTTGATTTTCAGACATAATGTTTCCTTATAAAACTTAACAAGTTCCCCACAGATCATATTCATCTGCTTGGGTAATGGTTACTGAAATAATTTGACCCACTTTCACTTCTGCACCTGAAAGGTTATCTACATAGACAACGCCATCAATCTCAGGGGCATCCGCCATTGAGCGACCAATTATTCCTTCTTCATCAATTTCATCGACAATCACTGACAAGGTTCTGCCAATTTTCTGTTGTAAACGATCTGCTGAAATTTGTTGTTGTAATTGCATAAAGCGGTGGAAGCGTTCTTCTTTCACCTCTTCTGGCACTTGATCTTCCATTTCAGTTGCAACAGCACCATCAACAGGGCTGAATTTAAAGCAACCGACACGATCTAATTGTGCTTCTTTTAAGAAATCCAATAACATTTGGAAATCTTCTTCTGTTTCCCCAGGGAAACCAACGATAAATGTTGAACGCAAGGTTAAATCAGGGCAGATTTCACGCCATTTTTTAATGCGTTCTAAAGTGCGGTCAATCGATCCAGGGCGTTTCATCGCTTTAAGAATTCTTGGACTTGCGTGTTGTAACGGGATATCCAAATAAGGCAGAAGTTTTCCTTGAGCCATCAATGGAATAAGGTCATCCACGTGTGGATACGGGTAAACATAATGCAAACGAACCCAAACACCCATTGATCCAAGCTGTTCACAGAGGGTGATTAAGTTATTTTTGATTGGCATACCGTTCCAGAAAACCGTTTTAGAGCCTTCTTCTCTTTTCTTATCTAAAGCATATGCAGAGGTGTCTTGAGACACAATCAGTAGCTCTTTGACACCAGAATCGACTAAACGTTTCGCTTCATCTAAAACTTGTACAATTGGGCGACTATCTAAATCGCCACGCATAGATGGAATGATGCAGAATGTACAACGGTGATCGCAACCTTCCGAAATTTTCAAATAAGCATAATGTTTCGGGGTTAACTTGATTCCCTGTTTAGGTACAAGGCTAACGTAAGGGTTATATTCAGGCTTAGGCACATATTTATGAACGTGCTTCATAACCGCTTCATAACTATGTGGTCCTGTAATTTCCAAGACTTTTGGATGAACCTCACGAATTTGGTTCTCTTTTGCACCTAAACAGCCTGTCACAATCACTTTGCCATTAGCTTCTAGTGCTTCGCCAATACTTTCCAAAGACTCTTGTACAGCACTGTCAATAAACCCACAAGTATTGACAATCACTAAATCTGCGCCTTCGTAACTAGAAATAATGTTGTAACCGTCTGAGCGAAGCTCAGTCAAAATACGTTCCGAATCCACTAAGTTTTTCGGACAGCCTAGGCTCACAAAACCAATATTTGGTGATGAACTCATAAAACAATCTCAATAAATAGATAATCAAATAAATAAGCCTATGTTTTGCATAGGCTAAAGAAGTAGAATTGTACAAAATTTGAAGATAAATTTCGATAACAAGCGGTTTGTTTATAGTAAAAATTTGCAAAGATTATGTGATAAACCACCGCTTGTAATTTAGATTAGGCAAAATTATTCAACATGGCTAACACAATTTCGGAGGATTTTTCAGCAGCAAGAGGTAAAAATTCATCAAATGAAAGATGAGATTCTTTATCTGCAACATCTGAAATTGCACGAACTACCACAAACGGAATGTTAAAAGCATGACAAACTTGTGCAATAGAAGCCGCTTCCATTTCAACCGCTTTAACCAGTGGGAAATCATGACGAATACGTGCAATCATTTCACTGCCATTGACAAACAGATCGCCACTACAAATTAATCCGAGAGAAGTATTAAAATTTGCTTTCTGTACTTCTTTTAATGCAATTTGAATTAATTGTTCGTTAGCCATAAATGCCGCAGGATTTGCGGGTAATTGCCCTTTTTCATAACCAAAAGCTGTCACATCTACATCATGATGACGCACTTCGCTTGAGATAACAATGTCTCCTACATTCAAATTAACGTCTAATCCGCCCGCAGATCCTGTGTTAATAATCATATCGGGTTTGGTTAATTGTAATAATAAGGTTGTTCCTACTGCTGCCGCTGTTTTGCCAATACCTGATTGAAGCAATGCCACTTGCACATTATTAATTTTACCTTCGTAAATTTTACACCCTGCAATGTCCGTTAATTTAGGTTCTGACATATAGCCTAATAAAATTTTTACTTCTTGTTCCATTGCACCAATAATGCCAATTTTCATTATTTGTTCTCCTGTTCTTTTTGTAATTTATCCACTAAAAAATCTAATACCGCAAAGGTATAGTCGTCATTATAAAGCGTATCCTTCACTAGTATGTATTTTCCATTCAATATAGCCATCGGTGGCATAATTGGGGAATATTGAATATTCATATTTTTACTTTGATTCGCAATTTGTTTTGTACTGTCTGAATTTAACAAATACTGGAATTGCTCTTCGCTAATTCCATTTTTCGTAAGCCAACGTTTGATTTCAGTATTGTTTTTCAGCAATTTATCTTTTGTGTCTGCACTATCAAATAAATACTGATCGCTTAATTCGGGTTTGCCTAATGCTTTAAAGATAGAGTCAAATGCTAATGTGAGATGATCATCTTTGTTAACGGCAGGATATCGTTGTAATACCACGCGATCCGCATTACGTGCCGCATATTGTTTTAATGCATCATCCGCATTTAAACAAACATTGCACCCATATTGATAAAAATAAGTAATCAAGACTTTATTGTCCGAAGGTAACGTTAATGCTAACGGTTTTTTATAGGAATAATATCCCTTACCATCTTTAAATAAAGGTTCTTTCGCTGTTTCTGTTGCTGTTTCTGCAAAACTGGAACCTAATAACCCGATAATACTGATCAATAACATTAATTTTTGTTTCATTTTCATCTTGTTATATCTCAATTGAACAAAATGCATAATACTGACTCTAATAATGCGGAGGCGGCGTTTCTTCAGCTCGGCTTGCAATATTACTCGGTTGTATTCCTTGTAATTTTTCAGCTAAATGGCGTACTTGTTGTTGTAATTTATCTAGTGCAAATTGTTGATCAATCACAGCTTGATTTAGTTCTTCAATGGTATGCTCTTGAAAAGCAATTTTGGTTTCTAGCTCTGTTACATATACCAAAATTTTATTAAGATCTGCCTGCATTTTAAAATAAAAAGGTTGTGTTAAGAAGGAATACACTTTACCCTATCTACCTTTGTTTTAACAAACTATTTAATGACTTTTACAAGGAAAAACTATGTTAAAAAACAAACTTTCTGCTTTAGCTATCATCAGTGCAACTCTCTTTGCTACACAAGTCAGTTTTGCAGAAAAAGCAGATACTAAATTCATTGACGATTCATCCTATGCCGTTGGTGTGTTAATGGGCAAAAATATTGAAGATGTGATTAGTTCACAAAAAGAGATTTTCTCTTATAACCAAGAACGCATCCTTGCTGGTGTACAAGATACCTTGAAAAAAACAGGTAAACTGACAGATGAAGATTTACAAAAACAATTGAAAGAACTTGATACCTATTTAATGGATCAAGAAACTAAAATTCAAGCAGAAAAAAGTAAATCTACCATTGAAGCGGGTGATAAATTCCGTGCTGAATATGAGAAAAAAGCAGATGTGAAGAAAACTGCATCAGGCTTACTCTATAAGATAGAAAAAGCGGGTGAAGGTGAATCACCAAAAGCAACAGATACCGTAAAAGTACACTATAAAGGGACATTACCAGATGGTACGGTGTTTGACAGCTCTTATGACCGTGGCGAGCCAATTGAATTCCAATTAAATCAATTAATTCCTGCGTGGATTGAAGCCATCCCTATGTTGAAAAAAGGTGGCAAAATGGAAATCGTTGCTCCACCACAATTAGCATACGGTGACCGTCAAGCAGGAAAAATTCCTGCGAACTCTACATTAAAATTTGAGATCGAATTATTAGATTTCAAACCAGCAAAATAAGTTTACTTAAACACATTATAGGGGCACAATTTGTGCCCTTATTTTTAATTTTATGTAGCGACAAAGTATGACAGCAAAATTCAATCCGCTTTCTGATGAAGATCACGCCATTTTGGCTTCCTACTTTCCCGTTGTTGATGGTATTGCAGCGCTCATTGGTGAGCATTGCGAAATCGTACTGCATTCCCTTGAGTTCTTAGAACACTCTGCAATTTATATCGTCAATGGGCATAACACCGACCGCAAAATTGGCTCGCCGATTACAGATCGGGCTTTATGGTCACTTCATCATATGCAAACCGACAGCGTATCCAAACCTTATTTCACTCGTGCCAAAGGTGGAGTATTGATGAAATCTGTCACCATTGCTATTCGCAACGGCAAACAACACGTTATCGGCTTAATTTGCATTAATATCAATCTTGATGTCCCTGTATCGCAATTTTTAAATAGTTTTATTGCCCCACAGGAAACCGAAGGCTCAGTGAATTTTGCAAGTTCTGTTGAAGACTTGGTGGCTCAAACCATTGAAAGCACCATTGTCGAAGTAAAAAACGATCGCAACATTTCTAACAGCAATAAAAATCGCCATATTGTCACTGCCTTATTTGAAAAAGGTATTTTTGATATTAAAGATGCGATCAACCAAATTGCCGACCGCTTAGAGATTTCTCGCCACACGGTTTATCTCTACATTCGCCAGCTCAAACAGGACGGTGAATAATGCGATATGTGTTGGCAGTCAAACACGGCGTATATGGCTCACAAGGGGCGTATCTAGCCTATCAAGTTGCTCAAGCACTTTTAGCTCAAGGGCATAAGATTGAACAGATCTTCTTTTTTCAAGAGGGGGTTAGCAATGCAAATCAATTCATTGACCCCGCCAGCGATGAACTGAATTTGGTTGAGGCTTGGAAAATATTAGCGCAATCTCACCGCTTGTCGTTACATCTCTGTATTGCAGCTGCTCAACGGCGTGGCATTGTAGAGCAAAATCTCGCTGAAGGTTTTACCCTTGCAGGTCTTGGTGAATTTAGCCAAGCGGTATTTACTGCAGATCGATTACTGACTATTTAAAATGAAACGTTATAAACTTGCTATTCTCTTTACTCAACCCCCATTCGGCACATCAACAAGCAGAGAAGGTCTTGATGCTCTGTTGGCTGCCAGTGCTTTTTGCAATGAAGATGAAATTGCCATTTGCTTTCTCAATGATGGCGTATTCAATCTAGTTGCCAATCAACAGCCTGAAAAGATTTTACAAAAAGATCATATATCCACATTCAAGCTAATCGATCTCTATGATTTAACTGAATGTTTTGTCTGCCAACAATCAGTAGATGAGCGAGGACTACATCACGCAGAATGGATACTGCCTGAACTCCAGTTTGTTAGCCGAACAGCGTTATTTGATACCCTTCATCAAGCTGAAAAAGTACTCACATTCTAAGGACATACTATGCTCTACACATTTTCCAAAGCACAATATGACTTATCAACACTAAACGCTATTCTTGAACAAGTTACCCCTGATGATGCGATTTTGTTATGGCAAGATGGCGTATTACAAGCGGTGAAATACCCACAACTTTTTGCAAATAAACAGATCTTTATCTTAAAAAATGATCTCATAGCTAGGGGATTAAAAACAACATTCCCAACTATTTCGCTAGAAGAATTAGTTAAGCTGAGCGAACAATATTTTCCACAAATTGCATTATAAACATGGGTTATCTCAGTTTAGTGCAAGCTTTCATTTCCCTTAAATATTTTAATGGAAATGGCTGAACCGTATTTCCTTTAAAACGAACAAAATCAACATCTAAAAGAGGTAAAATATCTATATAACGATTCTCACCTTTGAGTGCAATAATTTCTCTCAAATGAATAAAATGAGGTAAATGTTGTTGCAAACCATCAACATATCCACCAACACTATACCAAGCGGTTTTTTCGTCTATTACCCCTCCATTTATACTAAATAGATCACCCATTTTTTCAGCTAAATGCACATTTGTTTTACTAAAACTAAGTACAATACCTAATGTTCTGAGGTAAGCTCGCACCGCTTTATTTCCTCTTGCATATTGCCTTAGTAATTTAGTTAATATCTGCTTCGTTAGTGGCTCAGAAAATTGATTCAATATAGAAATGAGCGTTTCAGATTTATCAATATGAGCAGATTCCAACTCCATCGCCACTTTTTTCGCATCTTGATATTTGGGTGGTAATGGCATATCTACATCCATAATTTCCTTATATATTAGATCCAATTTTGGCAGAACAATCTCATTGGTTCTAATAATAAGATTTATATCTCCGCGATTTGAAATAATAAAACTTTCAACTCTACTCTTATTTTCCTCAATCCAATCTCTCACATCTTGTAAATCCGCATGATAGATGGATGGACACAGTAAAGTATCTCTGAAATAAGCAATTTCTCCTGTGTGTTTTAATACAAGTAGATCAATAATACTTTCAGCATCTGAAGAAATAGTCCCAAATATCCATTGCCCACTCAATACATGTTGAGTTTCAAACAAGCTTATTTTTTTCTGTTGAACATCAGCTTTAATCCACATTTCTTTTAGTAAATTTTTCAATAAAACAACTCGCTTGCAAGCACCTTTCTCCATATCTTCTTGATAATAATCCAAATAAAGAGAATCACTAAGATGTTGACGAATATAAGAATCTTGTTGATAAGGATCTTCACCATCTTGATATCTATTTGAAGATTTAATTAAACAGAGATGAGAGATATTTTTTTGTTCTGAATTAACTAGTTTGGATGGGAAACCTATATTTGATAACTGTTGTTGAATATCTTGAATTAAATTATGACTCTCATTAGTTTGAATTTTATCGATCAATGCAATTTGCATACCTTGTAATAATTTTATAAGTTTTTTAGATTCATTACTTCCTTCATTTAATAAGCGAAAACGGCTATCAATTTTCTGTTCAACCTTTCGTTCAAACCAAGAAGCTTGACTTATACCATCATAATAACGATTATATTTTTCTTTCATTAAATGCAAAATCCCTAAACGACTTTGCTTAAATTTACTCAGATTACTAATGTTAATAGCTTCACTACTACTATGTGTACTTCTCTCTCCCGCTTTAATATAGCTATAATTATTTCGTGAAAAATCACGTTTTAATGTATTCATTTCAATGATATAAGTAGGACGATTCAGAATAGCTTGACGGGTTTTATCTGGATAATCTTGCAAAATAGAAAATTTTTGACGAAATGTAACCGCTTGAATACGAAATATATCAGATTTATCTATAACAAGTTGATAAGCAATAAAGCTATCCCGTTTTTTCAATGGCTGAGGTATAAGAAAACATTCACCATTCAAGTTATGAAATGCAAGAGATTCAATAGGACTATTCATCAATGCGTTTAATAATAATTGATACAACCAGCCTCCTGTAATTACGTTACCTTTTCCCTGATCAGTTGCTTGAACAAGGGAAACTTTAATCTGATTAAACTCAGGTAAAGAAGCAATTTTTTGTCTTAATGATTCAGGATTATTAACATTTTTACGTTTAAACAATGCATAAGCAAATTTTCCATAACGATATAAACAAGCTTCTGCACGTTGTTCTGATAAAAGCTTATCTAAATGTTGACTATTTGCCCATTCAAACTTTCCAATCCATTCAAAACATAAAAAAACAAATAAATTATTTAGTTCATCAAAATTTGTTTTAAAAACGAGTTTATTAGTTCTCATTTTCTGTCTCCATAATTTTTTGCTCAATACACTGAATAATATTTTTTATCTGAATAGACGATGAAGAAAAGAATGTTGGAATTTCCACAATAGTAAGCGGTGATTCAGAGTGAGAATAACATCTAAAAGGATAATAATTCTTTTCTGAAAAAATATTAATAATAAAAACTAATTTCGCACCACAGATTTTCATTTTATTAAAAATATGCTCACGAATATCTTCCCCATCTAATTGGACATCCAACCAATGTTTAAAATCAACAAAAATATGAGAAGAGATTTGAAAATCAAAAAACTCATATATAGATAATGGAAGCTCATTTAAAGATGGTAAGCGGTAAGATTCCCATAAAACTTTACCACATTCCTCTCCTAAGGCACCTTTATAAATATTATTAAAAACAACAGGGCTTAACCAAATCTTTGAAGAATCAAGCATAAAAGGATAGTTATTTTTAATAAAATGTTGTTTAAGAAGTGGTATTTTCATCAACAGATCTAAACGAGATGTTGCATGGCTAACTTTTAAACCTGACTTAGTTAAATAAACATTTTGATAATCATCTTCTGTTTGATAACAATAACTTTTTACTGATTTATCAAAAGTAATATATAGAAAATTGAAATTATGATCTGAATGAGTATTTTTTTGAGGGTATTTAAGGCAAATTTCACGTAACTGTCGCCATAAATATATATCATTTTCTGAAGCTGATTGATTTGAGAATTTACGATAAAGAGAATCAATATAACGCTTAGGTTGCCCAGTTATTCTATTTTTATCTACAGCTAGTTTCTGATATTTTTGCATAGTTTTCTGAATAGCCTTAAATTCAGGTAGTAATGGAATTTCACCTAGCTCATTACTCCAAACAGCATCCAAATGCTGATCAACAAAAAGATAAATTTGAGGACGTTTCATATTTGTCCGACATATTCGACCAACAGCTTGTATTAAATACTGCATAATATTCAGCTTAAAATCTAAGTATTTATACAAACTTTTAATATCATTTTTATATCTCGGATTACGCTGTGAATAAACAGCAAAAGCATTCTCAAGATAATATTCAAATTCGGATTTTGACATTCCAGAATTTGTAATTCTTAAGTATTCTAACTGATATAAATATATGGCAAGTTCAAAAGGTGTTAAATCTTTCTTATTAACCATATTGACCAGTACATTTGTTGGTTTATCAAGATAAAGCCCATCAAAATCAACATATTTATCTGCATTCCGTTGATTAATTTTAATTAGATGAGATTTTTGTTGAGAAGGTATTGGATACTGAATATTAATACCAGCACCTAATGTACTATAAGTAGAAAGAACAAAATGTCGCCTACCTTGATTTAGGCTTTCTTTAATCGAATCTAATTGTTTCTCGCTTTCTTCTCCTGATACGCATTTAATTTCAATACATTCTGACAAGCGGTATTTTTCTTCTAATATTTTGCAAAAATTAATAATGAGAGTGAGGGCTTCTCCAACATATTTTCGATTGAAAAAAGCAAGAAAAGCATAAATATTTTTCTGCAAAAAGTGCTGATAACAAAGAAAAATCTTATAGTATTGATTAAGTTGGTATATTGAATAATTATCTCCTTCCACTTGTTGAACTTTATTAATTAAACATTCAACAATATCAATGTCATGAAACAACAAAGATAAATTTTCAATAATTATGGATTCATTATCTGATTGACTTTCAATAACTTCCGCAGAAATAGAAACTTTATCATAGCCTTTTGTTTGATCCTGAAGCCTTTTTTCGAGCCTTTTCTTATCCTTAGGGGTTAAATGATAATAATCTGAAGAAAGGGCAGATTCTAAATAACCTAAATCAAAATTTCCTAAACACGTTCGCAAATTTGCTGTTGCAGAAATACCTACAACCATAAATTGTTCAGCCCAATTTAATAACTGGATTTCTGGCGACTGATTAAAATTAAAACTCACCACTTTAGAGCGACCTGCATGTTCTTCAGAATCTAAAATAGTATGATAAACAAAGCCATTTTCATAAAAATCCACAGACATAGGTAATTCAATCTTACTATTTTCTTTTTCTGAGTGTTGCTTTTTTAATTTACGGTAGAAATAATAGTGCAAAATATCTTTCAATAATTTCTGTTCAATTTTTTTATCGAAATCAAAAAAATCAAGAAAAGAATAAATCGCATCCTCTAAAGTGATTTTACGATCTTGTGATATTTGATTACGATGAGCTAAATACTCCTGAGCTAACATACCAATTCCTCTCTCAAAATAACTGAGAAAAGCACGAGAACGAAACAACAAATTACTGAGAACTAAAGAATCCCCCTCTTTATTTAATTTTGACATTTCAATCCATAATGAATTATTTTGTATATCTTTAGATAAAGTTAATATATTCCACTTAGCATCAATAAGATAATAGGGTGTTTTATCATAGAAAATAAAAGGTTTAAAAGAGGATTTTTGTGCTTTACTTTTCAAACTTAATGTTAAAGAAAACTTTTTAGAAATTTCAAATGACTGTTCAGTTAGATTTTTTTCTATTTCTTGAGAGGATGGTTGTTTTACGAGAAGTTGTCTATTAAAGATAAGTGTTGAGGGAAATTTTGATTCGTTTAAACGAGATGCTATACGTTGAACTATTGGTATATACTCTGTGACATTGTCGACATTTTGATCAATTATTGCCTCTAACATATCTCTTTTTGCAGCATCAAATTCATCAATAAATAAAACAACTTGGTAATCTGATAATAATTGATGTAATGGTTGTATAGGCTCAATTAAAGTATCATAAGGATATACCGCTTTCTTTACAGACATAAATAATACGGTCTTTTCCAATGTTAGTACGCTTGGAAATAGCTTTGAAACCCATACCCACTTAGGATCTTTCATAATCAAGAGCAAACGATCATCCCTATTTGGTGAAATAGTTTTTAAATGATCGCAAATAAGATTGCGTAACTCAGATGCTATTTCTTGTACATCTCTTTCAATTTTATTGGATGGTAAATGATGAGTCTTACAAAACTCTAATAATATTCGAAAACTAGAAGAATCAAATTTAGGAAAACAACGCTTAATTTGGTGTTCATATTCGAGAAAATGCTCAAAAAAAGCATCTTGTTTTGATTGAACAACTAAACAATTTTCATCAAAGTAGGAAGATTTATGATAGTACTCCAAAAGTGATTTAAGTTGTTCAACAGGTAAATTTTTCTTTCGGTGAGTAATAAAAAGAATTTTTCGCTTTTTAGAAGAAAGAGTATCTATATTTTGAGCAATCCAATCGACAACATCAAATGTCTTACCACTTCCTGTAGGCATATCTAGTAATAATAAACCACTTTTCTGTTTCCATAAATGATACTGAAGGATTCTTTTCATTTTATATTCCCCAACAAAAAAATTGGTTATATATCATACATAAAATCAACAGAAAACAAGCAAAAAAATTCTAGTTTTGTGACAAAGATAACAACTTGAATTGTCAAACCAAGTGCAACGATTTTTTGAAGTAAACTTCATAAGGTGTTTTCCAACCTAAACATTTACGTGGTCGTAAATTCAGTTTATTGATCACCTGTTGAATATCAACTTCGCTCCACTGATTGATGTCTTGGTGCTTCGGAAAGTATTCACGAAGTAACCCATTTGTATTTTCATTCGTTCCCCGTGTCCACGGTTGATGCGGCTCGGGGAAGTAAAATTCTACACCCAGTGCTTCTGTTACCAAACGATGTTGGGCAAATTCTTTACCACGGTCTGGCGTAATTGACCGCAATATATGTGAATCCAGCAATTCAATCATGGCTTTTTGGACTGCTTCGGCTTTTTTGGCAGGAATTTTCTTCACCAACTCAAAACGACTTTTGCGTTCCGTCAGCGTCAGCAAACAAGCTCCACCCGCTTTACCCAGTACGGTATCGGCTTCCCAATGTCCAAAGCGACTGCGATTTTGCGCCGAAATGGGACGGTCGTTCAAATGGTTGGATATCTGAATTTTGCCACGTTTTTCATGATGATTTTTTGTATGCCGTGTTTTGCCTTTGTGGCGCAGTTTGCGACTGGCTTTGCGTTCGCCTATATCAAACAACCCTGAATAAATACCACGATAAATGGTTGAATAACTAATGGATAATTCAGATTTTTCCAATTTTAATCGTGCGCTGATTTGTTCGGGCGACCAGTTTTCTGTCAGAAACTTTTCTTGCACCAAATTGAAATATTCAGGCTGCTCTAATTTGCGCTGTGCTTTGCTATTTTGACGATGCTTCAAATAGCTGTTTTGTGCGTTCGTTGCACTGTAGCTTTCTAGAGCGTGTCGTTTCAGCTCGCGAGAAATGGTGCTGGAGCTACGTCCCAGTGCTTTGGCAATTTCTGCTTGTTTTTTGCCCTGTGCGAGTAAAATCATTATCTTTTCTCGCTCGTTTATTGTAAGATGTCGGTAGGAAGTACTCATCATTTGGAAGTGGTTTTTGTGTGGAAACAAAATTATATTCTAGTTGATGAGTACTTCTTTTTTTGTTGCACTTGGATTGTAAATTCAGCAAATTAAATAAATACAAGCGGTCAGATTCCCTCCATTTTTTTGCAAATCCTTTTGCAAATTTCTCCCACCATCTCACCGCTTGTTTGCGGGATGTTTATCCCTAAACGCAAAAAACCGCAAGCTATCTCTAACTTACGGTCTCTTTCTCTTTAATAAAACCCTGATGGTGCCCTACTCTCACATGGGGAAACCCCACACTACCATCGGCGTTACTGCGTTTCACTTCTGAGTTCGGAATGGAATCAGGTGGGACCACAGCACTATGGCCATCAGGAAAATCTTTGATGACTTTCTCTATCTTATTGTCTGTTCTTTCATTTCGAAACAAGCTGCTCTGAGTGTCTTTATTTTGTTTAGTTAGTTTGTTGCTTTTATTCAGCTTTCAACTCTCTTGCGCTTCTTCTTCAAAAACGCTTGAGGTTGTATAGTTAAGCCTCTCGGGCAATTAGTACACGTTAGCTCAATGTATCACTACACTTACACACCGTGCCTATCTACGTCGTAGTCTCCAACAACCCTTACAGTCTTATAGACTGGGATGACTCATCTTGAGGCAAGTTTCGTGCTTAGATGCTTTCAGCACTTATCTCTTCCGCATGTAGCTACCCAGCAATGCCTCTGGCGAGACAACTGGAACACCAGTGATGCGTCCACTCCGGTCCTCTCGTACTAGGAGCAGCCCCTCTCAATCATCCAACGCCCACGGCAGATAGGGACCGAACTGTCTCACGACGTTCTAAACCCAGCTCGCGTACCACTTTAAATGGCGAACAGCCATACCCTTGGGACCTACTTCAGCCCCAGGATGTGATGAGCCGACATCGAGGTGCCAAACACCGCCGTCGATATGAACTCTTGGGCGGTATCAGCCTGTTATCCCCGGAGTACCTTTTATCCGTTGAGCGATGGCCCTTCCATTCAGAACCACCGGATCACTATGACCTGCTTTCGCACCTGCTCGACTTGTCTGTCTCGCAGTTAAGCTTGCTTATACCATTGCACTAACCTCACGATGTCCGACCGTGATTAGCAAACCTTCGTGCTCCTCCGTTACTCTTTGGGAGGAGACCGCCCCAGTCAAACTACCCACCAGACACTGTCCGAGACCGCGTTCCGCAATCTTCGTTAGAACATCAAACGTTAAAGGGTGGTATTTCAAGGACGCCTCCACAATCACTGGCGTGACTGCTTCAAAGGCTCCCACCTATCCTACACATCAAAATTCAATGTTCAGTGTCAAGCTATAGTAAAGGTTCACGGGGTCTTTCCGTCTAGCCGCGGGTACACCGCATCTTCACGGCGATTTCAATTTCACTGAGTCTCGGGTGGAGACAGCCTGGCCATCATTATGCCATTCGTGCAGGTCGGAACTTACCCGACAAGGAATTTCGCTACCTTAGGACCGTTATAGTTACGGCCGCCGTTTACTGGGGCTTCGATCAGGAGCTTCTCTTTCGATAACACCATCAATTAACCTTCCAGCACCGGGCAGGCATCACACCCTATACGTCCACTTTCGTGTTTGCAGAGTGCTGTGTTTTTAATAAACAGTTGCAGCCAGCTGGTATCTTCGACTGGTTCAGCCTTCGGGAGTAAATCCCTACAACCTACGCCAGCGCACCTTCTCCCGAAGTTACGGTGCTATTTTGCCTAGTTCCTTCACCCGAGTTCTCTCAAGCGCCTGAGTATTCTCTACCTGACCACCTGTGTCGGTTTTCAGTACGGTTTATCTTCATCTGAAGCTTAGTGGCTTTTCCTGGAAGCGTGGTATCAGTTACTTCATCTCCGTAGAGACTCGTCATCATCTCTCAGTGTTAGTAGGAGCCCGGATTTGCCTAAGCTCCCCACCTACCAACTTAAACAGACATCCAACAGTCTGCTAACCTAACCTTCTCCGTCCCCACATCGCAATGAAGACAAGTACGGGAATATTAACCCGTTTCCCATCGACTACGCTTTTCAGCCTCGCCTTAGGGGCCGACTCACCCTGCCCCGATTAACGTTGGACAGGAACCCTTGGTCTTCCGGCGAACGAGTTTTTCACTCGTTTTATCGTTACTTATGTCAGCATTCGCACTTGTGATACGTCCAACAGACTTCTCAATCCATCTTCATCCGCTTACACAACGCTCCCCTACCCAACAGTATTTCTACTGATGCCGCAGCTTCGGTGCTATATTTTAGCCCCGTTACATCTTCCGCGCAGGCCGACTCGACTAGTGAGCTATTACGCTTTCTTTAAATGATGGCTGCTTCTAAGCCAACATCCTAGCTGTCTAAGCCTTCCCACTTCGTTTCCCACTTAATATAGACTTTGGGACCTTAGCTGGCGGTCTGGGTTGTTTCCCTCTCCACGATGGACGTTAGCACCCACCGTGTGTCTCCTGAGTATCACTCTTCGGTATTCGCAGTTTGCATCGGGTTGGTAATCCGGGATGGACCCCTAGCCGAAACAGTGCTCTACCCCCGAAGGTGTCCGCTCAAGGCTCTACCTAAATAGATTTCGGGGAGAACCAGCTATCTCCCGGTTTGATTGGCCTTTCACCCCCAGCCACAAGTCATCCGCTAATTTTTCAACATTAGTCGGTTCGGTCCTCCAGTTAGTGTTACCCAACCTTCAACCTGCCCATGGCTAGATCACCGGGTTTCGGGTCTATACCTTGCAACTATCCGCCCAGTTAAGACTCGGTTTCCCTTCGGCTCCCTTATTCAGTTAACCTCGCTACAAAATATAAGTCGCTGACCCATTATACAAAAGGTACGCAGTCACCCCAAAAGGGCTCCCACTGCTTGTACGTACACGGTTTCAGGTTCTATTTCACTCCCCTCACTGGGGTTCTTTTCGCCTTTCCTTCACAGTACTGGTTCACTATCGGTCAATCAGGAGTATTTAGCCTTGGAGGATGGTCCCCCCATCTTCAAACAGGATTTCTCGTGTCCCGCCCTACTTGTTGTTAGCCTAGTACCACAATTTACTTTTTAAGTACGGGATTATCACCCTCTACGATTGAGCTTCCCAGCTCATTCCTCTAAGTTAAACTGCTATCACTAACTGGCTCTTTCGCTTTCGCTCGCCGCTACTTACAAAATCTCGGTTGATTTCTTTTCCTCGGGGTACTTAGATGTTTCAGTTCTCCCGGTTTGCCTCACTTGCCTATGTATTCAACAAGTGATAGTAGATTCTTCATCTACTGGGTTTCCCCATTCGGACATCTTGGATTAAACGCCTCTTATCGACTCATCCAAGCTTTTCGCAGATTAGCACGTCCTTCTTCGCCTCTGATTGCCTAGGCATCCACCGTGTACGCTTAGTCACTTAACCATACAACCTCAAACATTTTTATTCGAAGTCGATATTAACTACTAAACACTTGACTGCTTTTGTTCAGTCAAGATTTTCTTACTACTCAGACTTTCTTTCGAAAATCTCTCAGTTTTTCAGCTTGTTTCCAAATTTTTAAAGAACAATTCGATAATCACTTATCTTTCGACAAAAAAATCATCTTTAAATGGCGTCCCCACGGGGATTCGAACCCCGGTTACCGCCGTGAAAGGGCGATGTCCTAGGCCTCTAGACGATGGGGACAACATTTAAAGATGCTTTCCACTTTGCCATTATAACATATTCTCTTCACTGTCTACAATTACCAAACAATCTGTGTGAACACTTGCAAATCGCTTCATCTAGGTAAGGAGGTGATCCAACCGCAGGTTCCCCTACGGTTACCTTGTTACGACTTCACCCCAGTCATGAATCATACCGTGGTAAACGCCCCCCTCTCGGTTAAGCTATCTACTTCTGGTACAACCCACTCCCATGGTGTGACGGGCGGTGTGTACAAGGCCCGGGAACGTATTCACCGCGACATTCTGATTCGCGATTACTAGCGATTCCGACTTCATGGAGTCGAGTTGCAGACTCCAATCCGGACTTAGATGCACTTTCTGAGATTCACTCCACCTCGCGGTATCGTAGCCCTCTGTATGCACCATTGTAGCACGTGTGTAGCCCTACTCGTAAGGGCCATGATGACTTGACGTCATCCCCACCTTCCTCCAGTTTATCACTGGCAGTCTCCTTTGAGTTCCCGACCGAATCGCTGGCAACAAAGGATAAGGGTTGCGCTCGTTGCGGGACTTAACCCAACATTTCACAACACGAGCTGACGACAGCCATGCAGCACCTGTCTCATAGTTCCCGAAGGCACTTCCGCATCTCTGCAGAATTCTATGGATGTCAAGAGTAGGTAAGGTTCTTCGCGTTGCATCGAATTAAACCACATGCTCCACCGCTTGTGCGGGCCCCCGTCAATTCATTTGAGTTTTAACCTTGCGGCCGTACTCCCCAGGCGGTCGATTTATCACGTTAGCTACGGGCACCAAGCTTAAAGCCCAATCCCCAAATCGACAGCGTTTACAGCGTGGACTACCAGGGTATCTAATCCTGTTTGCTCCCCACGCTTTCGCACATGAGCGTCAGTATTTTCCCAAGGGGCTGCCTTCGCCTTCGGTATTCCTCCACATCTCTACGCATTTCACCGCTACACGTGGAATTCTACCCCTCCCTAAAATACTCTAGCGACCCAGTATGAAATGCAATTCCCAAGTTAAGCTCGGGGCTTTCACATCTCACTTAAGTCACCGCCTGCGTGCCCTTTACGCCCAGTCATTCCGATTAACGCTCGCACCCTCCGTATTACCGCGGCTGCTGGCACGGAGTTAGCCGGTGCTTCTTCTGTGACTAACGTCAATTGCTTGTTCTATTAAAACAAACACCTTCCTCATCACCGAAAGAACTTTACAACCCGAAGGCCTTCTTCATTCACGCGGCATGGCTGCATCAGGGTTCCCCCCATTGTGCAATATTCCCCACTGCTGCCTCCCGTAGGAGTCTGGACCGTGTCTCAGTTCCAGTGTGGCTGGTCATCCTCTCAGACCAGCTAGAGATCGTCGGCTTGGTAGGCCTTTACCCCACCAACTACCTAATCCCACTTGGGCTCATCTTATGGCAGGTGGCCCGAAAGTCCCACCCTTTAGTCCTTAGACATTACGCGGTATTAGCTACAGTTTCCCGTAGTTATCCCCCTCCATAAGCCAGATTCCCAAGCATTACTCACCCGTCCGCCACTCGTCAGCAAGAAAGCAAGCTTTCTCCTGCTACCGTTCGACTTGCATGTGTTAAGCCTGCCGCCAGCGTTCAATCTGAGCCATGATCAAACTCTTCAATTCAAAAAGTTTAATCGCTCAATATGTACTGACTATAAAAAATCACATTAATATGAATTTCAAGTTAAGCACTTATCAAGACTCAAGTTTTAAAATTAATTTTTCAAACAAAGTCAATCAACAAGTGCCCACACAGATTGTCTGATAAATTGTTAAAGAGCAAAAAAGAACGACGCACTGTCAAATTTAACTACTCACAACAGCGCGTCGTTGTGTGGTGCGCATTATAGAGAAATCCTAAATCAACGCAAGTACTTTTTGCAAAAAATTAAAAAAAAGTGACCGCTTGTTGAATTTTGATTCAAAAAGTTTATTTTAAATGCTAAATCAGATTGTTTTTAAACAATAATGCTATATAAAAAACTTATCGACTTCTTCTCTATTAGGTATTGCCGTTTGAGCCCCCATTCTCGTGACAGAAATAGCGGCAGCTGCATGTGCAAAACGAATCGCGTCTTTAGCTGATTTTCCTTCCAATAATGCCGTCACAAAAGCGCCATTAAAGGTATCGCCTGCAGCGGTTGTATCTACTGCGTCAACTCGGAAACCTGGAATAATTTCGCCTTGCCCTTTTTCACTGTAATACACACCTTTTGAACCTAGGGTAATTAAAACCGTTTCGATCCCAAGTTGATGAAAATGGTTGGCGGCTACAGCTGCAGTTTGTTCATCGGTCACTTTAATCCCTGTCAGTATTTCCGCTTCCGTTTCATTTGGGGTAATGATGTCAATGTGTGATAACAAACTGTCCGGTAAAGGTTGGGCCGGTGCGGGATTTAACACCACTTTTACCCCGGCTGATTTTGCAAATTTTGTGGCTAAAGTGACCGCTTGTAACGGGCTTTCTAACTGCATCAGCAAAATATCAGCTTGTTCTATCTGTGATTTATGTTGTTCAACTAAGAATTCGGAAAGATCCGCATTTGCCCCAGCGGAAATCACTATGCTGTTCTCACCCGAATCAGCGACTTGAATCATCGCTAATCCCGTTGATTGATTTGGGATTACACTGATTGCCGAAGTATCAATGCCATCTTGCTCAAAGGCTTGTTTCATGGTTTGCCCGATTTGATCATCGCCAATCGCACCAATAAAGCTGACATTCGCTCCAACACGAGCTGCAGCAACCGCTTGATTTGCCCCTTTTCCGCCATAGGCAATTTGATAGCCGTAACCCGTTAAGGTTTCACCTGCTTTTGGGAAATAAGGTACTCGAATCACATGATCAACATTAATACTACCGAGAACACAGAGTTTGTTTTTCATTTTGACCACCTGCTAAAAACAAGCGGTCAGATTTTGCAAATTTTTTGCTAAAAGTGACCGCTTGTTTAAGATTATTTCGTGACGACTTTTAACGGAACTGGGATTTGTGCTTCAACTTTTTCACCTTTCAACACTTTATCCGCTGCTTCTATCCCTAACTCACCGATTTTTTCTGGTTGTTGAGCAATAGTTGCCGCAAGTTGTCCACCATTAACGGCTTTTACCGCATCATCCGTACCGTCAAAACCAACCACTAAAATGTTTTTGCCTGATGCTTTGATCGCACGTAAAGCGCCTAATGCCATTTCATCATTTTGAGCAAATACCGCTTTGGCAGAACCGTGGCTGGCAAGTAAGTTTTCCATGACATTTAAACCTTTAGTACGGTCGAAATCCGCTGGTTGGCTAGCAAGCAATTCAAATTGATTAGCTTCCACCGCTTGTTTAAAGCCTTCACCACGTTCACGCGCTGCAGAGGTGCCGGCAATACCTTCTAATTGAATCACTTTAGCATTTTTACCCACTTTTTCCGCGATAAAATCTCCCGCCATTTTTCCGCCTGCCACGTTATCAGAGGCAATATGACTCACGACGTTACCTTTATTTGCACCACGGTCTAAGGTGATTACTGGAATATTCTTCTTATTGGCTACCGCAACGGCTGTACCTACTGCTTCAGAATCGGTCGGGTTAATCAATAATACTTTCGCGCCACGAACAGTCACATCTTCGACGTTAGATAACTCTTTAGCTGGGTCATTTTGTGAATCCAACACAACTAAGTTATAGCCTAATTCTTTGGCTTTTTTCTCTGCACCTTCTTTCAAGGTCACAAAGAATGGATTATCTAAGGTTGAAACCGCTAGTGCGATAGTTTCTTTTGCCATTGCTGATGTGCTGAATGCCAAACCTAACGCAATCGCTAATGAAGTTAATTTTTTCATAAAAATCTCCTATGTAATGAAGAATAATGTCTTAGAACAACTAGACTTTTTTACGACCAATGAAGTTATCTAAGATAACCGCAGCTAAGATTACCAGTGCTTTCGCAACTAGTTGATAGTAAGAGTCAATGTCTAATAAATTCAAGGCATTGCTCAAGAAACCGATAATTAATGCACCAATTAACGTGCCGATAATGCGACCTTTACCACCCATAAGGCTGGTGCCACCGACGACAACAGCCGCTATCGCATCTAATTCATAGCCTGTTCCTGCCGTTGGCTGGGCGGAACCTAAACGAGAGGTGACGATTAAACCTGCAAGGGCAGCAAGTACTCCACTAACCGCAAATACAAAGAGTTTCACTTTATTTACATTAATACCTGAAAGGGCGGTTGCTGATTCATTTCCCCCTAAAGCATAAATATAGCGTCCCATACGCGTCTGCGTGAGAACAAACCAACCTAATGCAAATAAGACAAACATCAGCCAAACTGGAACCGGAATACCGAACCAAATCCCCGTACCGATTTCGGCGAAGGCATCGGCATTCTCGGAAAAACCGGTGCTAATCGGGCGACCGCCCATATAAATCATGGTCACGCCGCGTAATAACAGCATCGTAATCAAGGTTGCCATAAAGGCCTGTACTTTACCGAACGCCACCAGTGATCCGTTCAGTAAGCCAATCAAACCGCCAAAAATCAGTACGGTAGGAATCACCACATAAACCGGTAAATCCATACCGACTAACGTTGCGGCTACCGCACCGGTCAGTGCCAATACCGAACCGACCGATAAATCAATTCCGGCAATCAAAATCACAAAAGTCATGCCAATCGCAATAATGGCGTTCACCGAAGTTTGACGCAGAATGTTGAGCAAGTTATCCGTAGTAAAAAAATCTGGATTTAGAAATGACACCACGACAATCAACGTGATTAACGCGATAATCGACCGTTGGTCGATTAAAAATTTAGTGAGGTTAAACGATTTATTCATTTGCAAATTTCCTTTCAAATTACCCCGGCTGTTTTACCGATTGCCGCCGCCAATAATTTCTCTTGCGTCGCGTCTTGACGGCTAAATTCGCCGCTGATGCGCCCTTCTCGCATCACTAAAATACGATCGGACATTCCCAACACTTCCGGCATATCGGACGACACTAAAATGATACTAAGCCCTTCTGCTTTAAATTTATTGATCAGTTGATAGATTTCTTTTTTTGCCCCGACATCAACACCTCGGGTCGGCTCATCTAAAATCAGCACATTCGGACGAGTCATTAAGCCTTTGGCAATCGCCACTTTTTGCTGATTACCTCCCGATAGCTCACCAATGACTTTATCTGCATTTGGGGTTTTGATATTAAACAGATCAATAAAATCCGTGACGACCATATTCTCTCGAACTTTATCAATTCTTCCGTAATGAGAAAGATGGGCTAATGCGGTCAAAGACATATTTTCCTTCACTGACATACCTAGCACTAAACCATCCCCCTTGCGGTCTTCGGAAATATAAACAATGCCGTTATCTAATCCATCTTGGGCGGTACGGTTATGAATGTCTTTACCATCTAATCTGACTGAACCCGATGTACGAGGTAATGCGCCGTAAAGCACCTTCATTAACTCGGTTCGCCCTGCGCCCATTAACCCAGAAATACCTAGAATTTCGCCTTTTTTCAGGTTAAATGAAATTTGATGAACACCACTTCCCGTCAAATTATTGACTTCAAGACGTACACTATTTTGATCGGTTTCGATATGCGGATATTGTTCTTCCAATTTTCGTCCGACCATCATTTCAATCAACTGATCTTCAGTTAAATCGGTAACCGCTTTTTCACCAATGAATTGACCATCACGCAAAACAGTCACATCATCACAAATTTGAAAAATCTCTTTAATGCGGTGGGAAATATAGACAATACCACGACCTTCCGCTTTCAACTCACGAATCACCGCAAATAAAGCTTCAGTTTCCGTATCCGTCAGCGCATCGGTAGGTTCATCCATGACAATCACTTTGGATTCAAAACTCAAGGCTTTCGCAATTTCTACCATTTGTCGTTCGCCGATAGAAAGCTCGCCGGCAGGAAGTTTACTGGAATGGCGAACACCAAGGCGAGCTAACAAGCGGTCGGATTCCGCATACATTTTACGCCAATCAATCCCGCCCCAAGGGTGTGTAAATTCACGACCAAGAAAGATATTTTCGGCAATCGACAAGTTCCCCAAAATATTCAGCTCTTGATGAATAATACTTAACCCAGCTTCTTGAGAGGCTTTTGGATTAGCAAATTTCACCGCTTGTCCAAGATATTCAATCGTACCAGCATCACGATGATAAATTCCGGTCAGAATTTTCATTAAGGTGGATTTACCTGCACCGTTCTCACCCATTAATGCCATTGCTCTACCGGCATAGACATTCAAGCAAGCATTTTTAAGTGCCTGAACACCAGGAAAGGCTTTATCAATTCCGCTGATTTTGAGTAAGGTTTTCATCATATCCACCTAAAATGGTACGCCAGAATAAAGAATGACATTAGCATAAGGGCTACATTCTCCCGTTCTGACGACAGCTTTGGCTTGGTTACTTTGTTGCTTAAATTCACTATGTGGAATATAGACAATTTCAATGGTATTTTGTTGTTCGATTTGTGTTTGATGAATGATATCTAATAGCTGTTGCTCAATTTGAGGATTAATCGTTTTAATTTCTTCGGCTAATACGATTTTTTCAACAAAGAGTTCACTAAATACGACTTTTAATGTGGTAAGAAAATCTGGCACACCTCTGGTTAAAGCCAAATCAATACAATGCTGCTGAACAGGAATGGGTAAACCTGCATCGCAAATTGTAAGCCCATCAGTATGTCCCATTGTACCAATCACATGAGAAAGTTGAGCGTTTAAGATTGTTGTTTTTTTCATTACAAACCATCCTTAAAAATCATCGAAACGTTTCGATATCTAAAAGATAGATAAAAACAATAAAAAAAACAACCTTATTCATTTAGAAATGTGAAGTACTTCAAAAAATAAATTTAAAAGGATTCCCGAATAATCAATTCTGGTGTGAGTTTGATCATTTCTATTTTGGTTTTTGGTTGGTGGATACGCAAAATTAATTTCTCAACCGCGGCTTTTGCCAATCGAGCTTTGGGTTGGTGAATGGTGGAAAGTGGCGGGTAAAGATATTGAGCCAGTTCAATATTATCGTAACCGATGATTGCAATATCTTGTGGAATGCGTAATCCTGCACGTTGAATGACTTGATACGCACCAATCGCAATGCTGTCACTCATAGCAAAAACCGCGCGCGGACGATTTTCCAGCGCCAACAGTTTAGTCATCGCCTCGACACCACCGTCATAATGGAAATGGCTTTCAATAATCCATTCGGGGCGAATTTGCAAATTATTCTCTAAAAGTACCCGCTTGTAGCCAGCTAAACGATTTTGAGCCAAAGGTTTTGAAAGTTCACCAGTAATAATGGCTATATCATGATAACCAGCATCGATGAACGCTTTTGTCGCAAGATACCCGCCTAATTCTGAATTTTCGTGAATAATATCGGCATTGAGCGACTGTTGCCACCAGTCAATCACTACCATAGGCAATGTTAAATTTGTCATCGCACTTAAGTCAAAATTTTGTGGCTCTGCACACATCAGCAATAAACCATCAACTTGTTTTAATAACAATCTCTCTAGATGTTGCTGTAAATTTTGGCTGTTGCCATCGGTATTGACTAAAATCAGATGGTAATGATGGCGTTCACAATAACGTTCGACATGGCGAACCACTTCGGCAAAAAAGGGATTGTTACTGGTCGTCACAATCATACCAATGGTATTGGTTTCCTTGATCTTTAAGCTTCTTGCCACCAATGAAGGTCGGTAATTAAGCTCTTCAATCACTTTTTTGACTTTCAAGGTAATTTCTTCACTGACAAAACGGGAATTATTTACCACATGGGAAACGGTTGAAAGTGAAACGCCCGCAAGACGAGCTATGTCTTTCATGGTTGCCATATAGTTTCATCCATTAATCCGATAATTTCAATACGTATAATTGATATAAAGGAAACTTCTGAACAACATGAACTTTTCTTTTATATGTATTTACATAATGATCTACTGCAGGTTTAACTAGAAGGTAATGATCATCTTCCATTTCTTCATTTGGTGACCATAGATAATCATCGAAAGCGATTACTCCACCGACTTTCACCAAGCGATGAGCTAATAAAGCATCAAATAAAACATCTGGCGCTTCGTGAGAACCATCTACATAAATAAAATCAAAATAATTTGAGTATCCTTTAGCAAGTAACTCTATCATTCTTTCATGAGAATACCCTTTATATTTCATTACTTTTACAGAGTTTGTTACTTGAGATAAAACTAAATTGATATTATGTTCAAAAGTCTGCTCAACAGAAGACATATCCCATTTATTCACATGTTCTTGACCTCCTTCCCAAGAGTCAATACAGTGAATCTCAAGTTCATCCGTATATTTAGCCGACATTTCAATAAAAAACTTAGTACTACGGCCCTCAAATGATCCTATTTCCAATATTTTCTTAGGTTTAATCTCATTAAAAATAATTTCTAGTGGGGGTATATTATGGCTAAACCAGTCAGCTTGAAAATGATATTGTTCTTCCATTATTTCAATGTTCATATATAAAAGCCTCAATAAAAATTGAGGCTCTTTATTAATTAATAAAATTAACGTCTATTCGCTAATTTCGTTTTGGTGAGTTCGTAAACACGAAGTTTCGCAATTTCTCTCGACAATTTCGCAGTTAAATCTGCTTCGTTTGTCTTACTCATTGTTTCTTCTGCTTTGCGTTTTGCTGCAAGGATACGCTGTTCATCGAGTTCTTCACCACGAATCGCAACGTCAGCAAGCACTGTCACAACGGTTGGTTGAACTTCAAGGAATCCGCCTGAAACATAGATATATTCTTCTTTGTTATCTTCCAAAGTGAATTTGACCATACCTGGTTTAATGGCGGTTAATAGTGGGGTGTGTCCTGCATAGACACCTAATTCCCCATCTACCCCTGAAACTCGAACACTCGTTACTTGACCTTCAAAGATTTTACGCTCTGCACTAACGACTGTGAGTTCAAATGATGTCATTTTGTTCTCCTTTGTTCAAAGAACAATTACATCTTGTTGGCTCTTTCAACCACTTCGTCAATTGAACCTGCCATATAGAACGCTTGTTCTGGGATATGGTCGTATTCGCCTGCTAAAATGCCTTTAAAGCCACGGATTGTTTCTTTTAATGGTACAAATTTACCTGGTACGCTGTTGAACACTTCTGCCACGTGGAATGGTTGTGATAAGAAACGTTCAATTTTACGCGCACGAGCAACCACTAATTTGTCATCTTCTGATAACTCATCCATACCAAGAATTGCGATGATGTCTTTCAACTCTTTATAGCGTTGAAGTGTTTTTTGTACGCCACGTGCAACATCATAATGCTCTTGACCAACAACGAGTGGGTCTAATTGACGTGATGTTGAATCAAGCGGGTCGATCGCAGGGTAAATACCCAATGATGCGATGTTACGGCTTAATACAACCGTTGAGTCTAAGTGAGCAAAGGTTGTTGCTGGTGATGGGTCTGTTAAGTCATCCGCAGGAACGTAAACCGCTTGAACCGAGGTGATAGAACCTGTTTTAGTTGACGTAATACGTTCTTGTAGAACACCCATTTCTTCTGCAAGCGTTGGTTGGTAACCTACCGCTGATGGCATACGACCTAATAACGCTGATACTTCTGTACCTGCAAGGGTATAACGATAGATGTTATCAACGAAGAATAACACGTCACGACCTTCATCACGGAATTTTTCCGCCATGGTTAAACCAGTTAACGCAACACGTAAACGGTTACCTGGTGGCTCGTTCATCTGACCATAAACCAGTGATACTTTGTCTAATACGTTAGAGTCTTTCATCTCGTGGTAGAAGTCGTTACCTTCACGAGTACGCTCACCAACACCTGCGAATACAGAGTAACCTGAGTGCTCGATTGCGATGTTACGGATTAACTCCATCATATTTACGGTTTTACCTACGCCCGCACCACCGAATAAGCCAACTTTACCCCCTTTAGCAAACGGCGCGATCAAGTCGATAACTTTGATCCCAGTTTCTAAAAGTTCTGTGCTGTTAGCTTGATCTTCATAACTTGGTGCTGCACGGTGAATCGTCCAACGCTCTTCTTCACCGATAGGACCTGCTTCATCAATAGGCTCACCTAATACATTCATAATACGACCAAGTGTTTTTGTACCCACTGGTACTTCAATCGCTTTATTCGTATTTTCAACTTTTAAGCCACGTTTTAAACCATCAGATGTACCAAGAGCGATACAGCGTACTACGCCACCGCCTAATTGTTGTTGAACTTCAAGGGTTAAACCTGTTTCAACTTTTAATGCATCATAAACTTTTGGTACTGCATCTTGTGGAAACTCAACATCGATTACCGCACCGATGATTTGTACAATTTTTCCCGTTGCCATTACCGTTCCTCTATTCATTGTTAAATTGCTGCGGCACCCGCGACAATTTCATTTAATTCATTCGTAATACTTGCTTGACGAGCTTTGTTATACACCAACTGTAACTCATTGATTAAATTACCTGCGTTATCTGTTGCTGCTTTCATTGCTACCATTCGAGCTGCTTGTTCAGAAGCAAGATTATCTACAATCGCTTGATAAACTTGAGATTCTAAATAGCGTACAAGTAAGCTATCTAATAATACTTTTGAGTTTGGTTCATAAATATAATCCCAAGAACCTTTATTCTCTAAGTTATCATCTTCAAGTTCAGGCAATGGTAATAATTGTTGAACTGTTGGTTTCTGTGACATCGTATTTACAAAGCGGTTGAAGACGATATAGACTTCGTCCACTTCACCATCACGATATCGATTAATCATACCATTAACAATACCAACTAAATCTTCCATTGCAGGAGCATCGCCTAAGCCCGTTACTTGAGCTTTCACTTCAACTCCCATTGATTGGAAAAATGATACCGCTTTATTTCCAACCAATCCTAAGACTGAATCCACACCTTTATCTTTACGTGTTTTTAATTCATTCAAAACGGTTTTAAATAAATTAATGTTTAAGCCACCGCATAGACCACGGTCTGTTGAAACAACAATAAATCCAACTTTTTTGACTTCACGTTCAGTTAAGAAAGGGTGTTTATAATCAATACTTCCTTTGGCAATATGGCTAATTACCTTACGAATGGCATCTGAGTATGGACGTGATGCAGACATTCTTTCTTGCGTTTTACGCATTTTAGATGCAGCAACCATCTCCATCGCTTTGGTAATTTTTTGTGTATTACGAACACTTGCAATTTTGGTTCTTATCTCTTTAGCACCTGCCATATTCTTTCTCCGCTAAAGTAGATTACCAAGCACTATTCTTTTTGAAACTATCTAAAATCTCGATTAATTTCGCTTTGATAGTGTCATTGAAATCGCCTGATTTACTTAAATCTTTCATAAACTCAGCATAATTTGCATTTGCATAAGCTAAAAGATTTGATTCAAATGAACCTACACGCTCAACTTCGACATCATCTAAATAACCAAATTCAGCTGCTGCAAGTGATAAACCTAATTGCGCCACAGACATTGGTTCGAATTGTTTCTGTTTAAGTAACTCTGTTACTTTTTGACCGTGTGAAAGTTGCTTACGTGTTGCATCATCAAGATCTGAAGCAAACTGCGCAAAGGCTGCTAATTCACGGTACTGAGCAAGTGCAGTACGGATACCACCCGCTAATTTCTTAACAAGTTTAGTTTGTGCAGAACCACCAACCCGAGATACCGAAATACCTGGGTTTACCGCTGGACGAATACCTGCGTTAAAGAAACTGGTTTCCAAGAAGATCTGACCATCAGTAATTGAAATTACGTTGGTTGGAACGAATGCTGAAACGTCACCTGCTTGGGTTTCAATAATTGGTAATGCAGTTAAAGAACCTGTTTGACCTTTTACTGCTCCATTGGTGAAACGTTCTACGTAATCTGCATTTACACGCGCAGCACGCTCAAGTAAACGAGAGTGTAGATAGAATACGTCACCTGGATATGCTTCACGACCTGGTGGGCGACGTAATAACAATGAAATTTGACGGTAAGCAACTGCTTGCTTAGATAAATCATCGTAAACGATTAACGCATCTTCACCACGATCACGGAAGTATTCACCCATTGCACAACCAGCATAAGGTGCTAAATATTGTAATGCAGCAGATTCTGATGCACTTGCTACAACCACGATAGTATTTTGTAATGCACCATGCTCTTCTAATTTACGTACTACGTTAGAAATGGTTGACGCTTTTTGACCGATAGCCACATAGATACATTTAATACCTGAATCACGTTGGTTAATGATCGCATCAATCGCTAATGCTGTTTTACCTGTTTGACGGTCACCGATGATTAACTCACGCTGACCACGACCGATTGGCACCATTGAGTCAACGGCTTTATAACCAGTCTGAACAGGTTGATCAACCGATTGACGGTCGATAACACCCGGTGCAATCACTTCGATTGGCGAGAAACCATCATTTTCGATTTCACCTTTACCATCGATTGGTTGACCTAAAGTGTTTACTACACGACCTAATAAACCACGACCAACAGGTACTTCTAAAATACGGCCAGTACATTTCACTTCCATACCTTCTGCTAAATCTGCGTATGGACCCATTACTACTGCACCAACTGAATCTCTTTCTAAGTTTAAAGCAATCGCATAACGATTACCCGGTAATGCAATCATCTCACCTTGCATTACATCAGCAAGACCGTGGATACGAATAACCCCGTCGCTGACTGAAACGATTGTACCAGTACTTTGTGCTTCACTGACCACATTGAACTGTGCAATACGTTTTTTAATCAATTCACTAATTTCTGTAGAATTTAGTTGCATTTTCTATTCCTCTTACAAGCACAACTCTTGGCTCAAACGATTTAACTGACCACGACTACTACCATCAATGACAATATCATCGTAACGAATAATGACGCCTGCAATTAATGACGCATCGATACTTGTCGTAATTCGAACTTCACTATTTAGCTTTTGTTTCATCGCTTTGGCGATTTTATCTTCCTGTGCTTTTGTTAAAGGTGTTGCGGATGTAACGAACACATCTTTAACGGACTCATACTCGGCACGGATTTGATTAAAACTAGCAAATACTGAAGGTAACGCCGAAAGACGCTTATTCTCAGCCATGACTCGAATGAAATTTTGCCCATATTGATCGAGTTGATCACCGCAAATTGCGATAAAGGTATCGGCAACTTGAGTGGCTGCAGAAGATGAATGAATAAAATGTTGCACATCTTCATTTTCAGCAACCAATGCAGAAAACTGTAACATTTCCTGCCATTTATCTAACTGACCTTGTTCTAAAGCAAAATCAAAAGCTGCTTTAGCATAGGGGCGAGCTACTGTTGTTAATTGTGACATCTGCCCCCCTTAATTATAATTCTGCAACTAGCTTATCAATGATGTCATTGTTTGCCGCTGCATCAACAGAACGACCCACAATTTTCTCTGCACCAGCAACCGCCAATGCAGCCACTTTTTGACGAAGCTCTTCTTGAACACGGCGACGTTCGTTTTCCACTTCTGCGTAACCTTGCTCAATAATTTTCGCTTTCTCGGCTTCAGCTTCTGCTTGCACAGATTCTAAAATTTCATTGCGACGTTTTGTTGCTAAATCAATGATATGTTGCGCTTCTTCACGAGCTTTAGCGAGCTCTTGCTCAACTAAAACTTTAGTATCAGCTTGTTCTTGCTTCGCTTTCTCAGCACTTGCAAGAGCGTCTGCAATATTTGCTTGACGCGTTTCAATCGCTTTAATAAGCGGTGGCCATACAAACTTCATACAGAACCACACAAATAGTGCGAATGCAATCAGTTGGCCTATTAGTGTTGCATTTAAGTTCACAACGCCCTCCTTAAGTCGGCTAAGTTACTCTTGAGTAACTACGGTTAAAAACAAATCCGACTTATTTCAATAAATCAATGAACGGGTTTGCGAAGATGAAAAGTAAAGAAATACCTACTGCAATCATTGCAATCGCATCAAGAAGACCTGCAACGATAAACATTTTAGTTTGTAAGCTGCTTGCTAATTCTGGTTGACGAGCTGAAGACTCTAAGAATTTACCACCTAAGATAGCGAAGCCAATTGCAGTACCTAATGCTGCGAAAGCAAGTAGGATTGATGCACCAATAATAGTTGCTGTAATTACAGTTTCCATAATGTTCTCCATAAAAGTAAGGAAATTAGCCTTACGGCTAGGGTTAATAACAAAGTTTTAATAAATGTGATCGGGCTTCACAAGCGGTTAGATTTTTACATTTTTTTGCAAATAAATAACCACTCACCAATCTGTTTTGTTTAGTGATCTGCTTTATTATAAGCAATACTCAAGTAAACAATCGTTAGCATCATAAAGATAAAGGCTTGTAACGTAATAACCAAAATATGGAAAATCGCCCAAGCTAAGTGTAATGGCAAACCTAATGCTTGAAGCAAGAAGTTATCCGCCATATACATGACTGCAATCAGGATAAAAATTAACTCACCTGCATACATATTACCGAATAAACGGAATGCAAGAGAAATCGGTTTCGCCAATAACGTTACGATCTCAAGCACGAAGTTTACCGGAATAAATGCCCAGTGGTTAAACGGGTGAAGCGTATATTCTTTAACAAAACCAGAAAAACCTTTCGATTTAATGGTGTAAAAAATAATTAAACAGAATACACAGATCGCCATACCTAAGGTTGCACTAATGTCTGCTGTTGGAACAGCACGCAAATAGTCAATCCCTAATAATGCAGCAAATTGTGGTGGATAATCCACAGGAATTAAGTCGATAGCATTCATAATGAATACCCAACAAAATACTGTTAATGCTAAAGGCGCAACAACTTCACGAGTACCGTGGAAGTTATCTTTAACCAAACCATCAACCCACTCGACAATCATTTCAACAAAACATTGAAATTTACCTGGTACGCCATCTGTTGCATTCTTCGCCACACGAGAGAAGAAAAAGAGGAAAATTGCACCTGCTACTAACGAGAAAAACAGAGTATCTAAATGCACATTCCAAAAACCGTCCCCTGTTTTTAAGAACGATAAGTGGTGACCAATATAGTCAGCCGTTGTTTGACCAGCCATAGTTTATCCTTTTGAAATTAAAAGAAATTTATTTTGAATGCCACTTCAATGCAATAGGCAAAAGACTATTACAAAGAATTATAAAAAAGAACCCACAAAAAAACGAAACATAGTGCATAGCACCATAACTTTTAAACGCCACCACAATCACAATGATCGCCGTAAGCCATTTCAGCCCTTCCCCACGATAAAAAGCGGTCATATTTTGAGGATTTATTACCGATTTACGAAAAAATACCCAATATACAAACACGCAATGCGGAAGCAATGCTGCAATTCCCCCTAATAATAACGAAATAAAGCGATTTAAGCCCAACCCAATCCCCACTGCTCCTGCTACGCAGAACAGTAGAATTAACTCTATACCGAGTGCTTTTTGATAAAGTTGTTTCGTTTGTCGAAGAACCGCAGACATTTTTGACTAAAACCTAATAAAAAAGTAAACGATTTCTTTGTGTAAACTAATCTAAAGTTACGCAATCAAAATCTTCTGAATTATACGCAGATTGACGAAAATTTCCAACCGCTAACCAAGTAAAAATGTCGGTTACTTAACATTTTTATGAAAAAATTTAACATTTTTGAGATTTACAAATAAAAAAGGTATATATCCTAAAATATATACCCAATAAATCTTATTTTTTACAAACACATATTCCCATTTTATCTATGTTTTAATACCACCAAATGCCGTTCTCCAACTAACTCAGGCACGTTCAGTTTAATCACTTCGACTAACTCAATCGGCTTGATCACTTCTGCCAACTCTTCTGGTTGATATTGTCCTTTTAACGCATAAAAGTGACCGCTTGTATTCGGCAAATGGTAGCACCAATCAACCATATCATTTAACGAAGCAAAAGCACGACTTAATACCCCATCGAATTGTTGCTCTTGATACTCTTCAACCCGACTTAACACAGGGGCTACGTTGGTGAGTTTTAGCTCACGAATCGCATTTTTAATAAAGGTAATGCGTTTGCCTAAGCTGTCTAACAACACAAACTGTTTATCAGGGTTGGCTATCGCTAATGGAATACCTGGTAAGCCTGGTCCTGTTCCAACATCAATAAATTGTTGCCCTTGTAAATACTTGCTTACCACGAGACTATCCATAATATGCTTTACTAACATTTCATCAGGATTACGCACAGAGGTGAGGTTATATGCCTTATTCCATTTATCTAATAATTTGACGAAATCAACCAGCTGCTGTTTCTGCTGATCGGTCAAAGAAATATTTGCTTGGGTGAGCAAGCGGTCTAATTTGGTTAACATTTTGCAAATTCTATTTTAGTTTAGTCGTTCTAATGCTTTTTGGGATTGCTTTAATATATCGTCCCATATTGGGTCATTATCGTCATTTGTAATATTTTCAATGGTTAATCGATAAAATTTTCTTGCTTGGGGAATATTTTTTAACGTTCCAATGCCTTTTTCATACATTTCTGCCAATTTGAAAGTGACTGTTGGATAAGATTTATACCATTTATAATAGAGATCATAGTAATGAAAAGCCTCTTTTTCATTTTTATTCACTCCACTTAAACCTTCCTCGTAGATTCTAGCAAGACTTAATAACGTTTCTTCCCAATAAAAAGCGCCATTTATAGAATCAATTCTCTTCAGAACCCTTATTGATAAATCGCCTTTTCCTTGTTTTAAATAAAGACGGCTTAGCTCGATATTGGCTTTTGCAGATCTATGGTGTTCAACATCAACTTCAACGAGTTTTTCATAGTAGTAGATTGCTTTATCAAGATCCTTATTAACGCCTGCACCGTTTTTATATGTTTCAGCGAGATATTCCAAAGCTTCTATCGACCCAAAATCAGCCGCCTTTTCCAACCAATCCATTCCTTTAGAACTATCCTTAACAACATATTCCCCTGTCCAATAGATGAATCCTAAATAATACATTGCATACGTTGCATTATAAGAATCCCTCTCTTTTGCCTGTTCTTCTAATAGTTGAATTGCGTGAGGAATATCTCCTTTATCAAAAGCTCGATAAGCTTCCGAAATTTTATCAGAACTCATTTCGCTTGCTCCTATATAAGTAGAATATAAAAAGCAGAACAGAATAAATATTCGACTTATATAATCCATTTATAATTCCCCTCGTTTCAACATCCCTTGCTTTTTCAAATTCACCAACAAAATTGAAATCGCAGCAGGGGTAATGCCAGAAATACGGCTAGCTTGTCCGATAGAGACTGGACGGTGTTGCATCAGCTTCGCACGCACTTCGTTAGATAAACTTTCCACTTTGTCGTAATCAAATTCAGCTGGAATTTGGGTGTTTTCGTGGCGTTTGTGGCGTTCGATCTCTTGTTGTTGATGTTCGATATAGCCTTGATATTTAATCGAAATTTCCACTTGCTCGGCAGCTTCTTTATCTTCAATCGCTGGCGCAAAAGGGGCAATTTGAGTTAAGGCTTCGTAAGTCACTTCAGGACGGCGAATTAAATCTTCACCGCTTGCTTCACGGGCAAGTGGGCTATTTAATAACGCATTCACTTCCGCAAGGTTCGCCATTTGTAAGTGCGCCCACGTCTGTTTCAAGCGTGCTTTCTCTTTTTCGATGTTTTCCATTTTCTCGTTGAAACGAGCCCAACGCGCTTCATCAATTAAACCAAATTGATGGGCAATCGGTGTTAAACGGGCATCGGCGTTGTCTTCACGCAACAACAAGCGGTATTCCGCACGAGAAGTAAAGACACGATACGGCTCTTTGGTACCTAAAGTACAGAGATCGTCCACCAATACACCCGTGTAAGCTAAATCACGGGTTGGGAACCACGCATCTTTGCCTTGTACTTGTAAACCAGCATTGATCCCTGCCAATAAACCTTGTGCCGCCGCTTCTTCATAGCCGGTTGTGCCGTTAATTTGCCCGGCAAAGAATAAGCCGTCAATCGCTTTGGTTTCAAGGGTTGGTTTTAGATCTCGTGGGTCGAAATAGTCGTACTCAATGGCATAACCTGGTTTGATAATACGGGTGTTTTCCAAGCCTTTCATTGAATTGACGATCCCCATTTGCACATCAAACGGCAAACTGGTTGAAATCCCGTTCGGGTAAACCTCAATGGTGGTTAAACCTTCTGGTTCAAGGTAGATCTGATGGCTGTTGCGATCGCTAAAACGCATCACTTTGTCTTCAATTGACGGGCAATAACGAGGTCCGATCCCTTCAATAATCCCCGTATACATCGGGCTACGATCCAAACTATTACGGATCAAATCGTGGGTTTGTTCGTTAGTGTGTGTTATATAACACGGAATTTGGCGAGGGTGTTGCTCCACCGATCCCATAAATGACATTACAGGTAAAACCTCGTCCCCGTGCTGTTTTGCCAATACATCAAAATTGATCGTGCGAGCATCTAAACGTGGTGGTGTGCCTGTTTTTAAACGATCTACACGCAAATTGAGATCACGCAAACGATCAGCCAACATTGTTGCTGCAGGATCGCCCGCTCGCCCGCCTGCGTAGTTATCTAAACCGATATGGATCTTACCCGCCAAGAAAGTACCTGCGGTTAAAATGACCGCTTTCGCTTTAAAGGTTAAGCCCATTTTGGTTACCGCACCTACTGCACGGTTATTCTCAACCAGAATATCGACTACTTCTTGCTGGAAAATATCTAAATTCGGCTGATTTTCTAATGCGGTACGCACCGCTTGGCGGTAAAGTACACGGTCTGCTTGCGCACGGGTTGCTCGAACCGCTGGGCCTTTTGAACTGTTTAAGGTGCGGAATTGGATCCCAGCTTTATCCGTTGCCGTTGCCATTAAACCGCCCATCGCATCAATTTCTTTGACTAAATGTCCTTTGCCGATCCCACCAATCGCTGGGTTACAAGACATTTGTCCTAAGGTATCTACATTGTGTGTTAAAAGTAAGGTTTTTAAACCCATACGCGCAGGGGCTAGTGCCGCTTCAGTACCTGCGTGTCCCCCACCCACTACGATCACATCGTATATTTCACGATAAATCATCTTATTTGCCTTGATTAAATTCTGTTTAAATGAAAAGTCGTCTATTCTACCTGAAAAAATTAAGATCTGAAAAAATGTTTTGGTTTGATCCTAGTTTAGATCTTGTAAGAGATCGACGATCTTAATAAGAAAAAGATCTCTTTATATAAAGATCTTTATTTTTGTTATTATTAGCTTACTTGAATAACGTGTATAACTGAAGAAAGAATAATATAATCAAATAGTTAAACAAGATCTTATGCTGTAAAGATCTTTAATAGGATAATGATCTAACCTGTGGATAAACCGTTGAGTTATCCACAGGAATGAATTTTTTAGAAGTTATTCAAGAATAGATCTCAAGATAAATACAAGAAAATTGAGAGTTATCCACAGGTGAATGAGAGTGAAAAATCATCATTTATCTAAGATTTGATTGATTTCATCACGATATTGTTGTGCTTTCGTACCTAAAATAACATGAATATGCTGATTGACTTCTAATACATCCAATGCGCCTAATTCAATAAGTTTGGCTTTATTGATTTGGCTAAGATCGTGAATGGCTACGCGTAAACGTGTCATACAAGCTTCAACAGATATAATGTTTTGTGCTGAGCCTAGGGCAGTCACCAGTTCATTTGCATGGTTTGACATAAATTAATCTCCTATTGATATAAAATTGAGCGCAATAGTCTAATCTCTTCAATTTAAACTGCTAGGTGATTTTGATTGATTTACATAATTTGTGATTTGATTCACAAATCAAGCAGTAGATCGTTTTCTTTTCTCAAAAAAAACATACAATTTTACAGAATTTTGACAAGGAAAAACGTCTATGCAACAGCGTCAACAACTTATCTTAAAATATATTGAAACCTATCATGAGGCTTCCGTTCAAGAGCTTGCAAATCATCTCAATGTCTCTTTAGAAACTATCCGCCGTGATTTAAACAAAATGGCAAAGGAAGGGCTTTTATATCGTACTCATGGTGGTGCGGTTAGCCATAAAAATCGGGATATCGGGCGCTCTTTTGATGCTCGTCGTCGAATGAATAGTAATGTGAAAAAATCCATTGCAGAAAATGCATTAGAACATTTTTTTGAAGGAGCAGTCATTGGTTTAGATGCGAGCTCAAGCAGTTGGAATTTTGCTCAACTCTTACCAGATCTACCTTGCACCGTTGTTACCAGTTCGATGCATAATATTCGGGCGCTGGCGAATAAAACCAGTATTGAAATCATTGCAACTGGTGGGGTTTATTCAGCGAAATATGATGCGTTTTACGGATCGTTGTCAGGGCATTTGCTTTCTCGATTAAACATTGATATTGCGATTTTTTCTTGTACTGGTATTGCTGACGGTGTGATTTGGGAATCTAATGAGATGAATGCCATCGCAAAACGTAAAATGTTAGCGGCAAGTAAAAAAGTATTTTTATTGGCGGATCACACCAAATTTGACCGTAAGGATCTGATACAACTTTGTGATCTTTCTACGATTCATCACTTATTTACAGATCGGACTCCACCTTCTTCTATTCAGAAAATTTGTCATCAACATCAAATCACGATTACCCTTTAATTATTTGCCCGATTTTCTCTTTTCCGTCACGAAATCGGGCAATCTTTTTGCAAAAAAATCACGTAATCTGACCGCTTGTTGTTCGCTTTTTGTGAGCAAATTCACAAAATCCGTACAAATTTGGTAAAAATTCTTTTTTCATTGTCAAGAAGTTGCAAAATAGCTTCGTCAATTATTTTAACCAACCAGTTAAGGGGATTTTTATGACTCAACTCAAATCAACTCCAGTAAAAATTGGTATCCGCCCAACCATTGATGGTCGCCGTCTTGGGGTGCGTGAATCATTGGAAGATCAAACAATGAATATGGCGAAAGCGGTGGCGAAGCTCATTAGCCAAGAAATTCGCCATACAAACGGAGATTTCGTCGAATGTGTAATTGCCGATACCTGTATCGGTGGTGTATTTGAAGCGGCTGCTTGTGCTGAAAAATTTAAACGTGAAAATGTGGGGGCTGTTATTACTGTAACACCTTGCTGGTGCTACGGTTCAGAAACCATTGATATGGATCCGCATATGCCAAAAGCGATTTGGGGCTTTAACGGTACGGAACGTCCGGGGGCAGTTTATTTAGCCGCTTCGCTTGCAGGCCATAACCAAATGGGCTTGCCGGCATTCTCTATCTACGGCACAGAAGTGCAAGAAGCAAGCGATCAATCTATCCCTGATGATGTGCGTGAAAAATTACTTCGCTTTGCCCGTGCTGGTTTAGCGGTGGCGACCTTACGCGGTAAATCTTATCTTTCTATCGGTTCTGTCTCGATGGGTATCGCAGGCTCTATCGTTAATCAAGAGTTCTTCCAAGATTACCTTGGTATGCGTAACGAATATGTTGATATGTCTGAACTCACTCGCCGTATGGAACGTGGTATTTATGACAAAGAAGAGTATGAGTTGGCGTTGAAATGGGCAAATGAATTCTGTATTGAAGGGGTTGATGTCAATGCACCTGAAAACCAAATGAATGCGGAAGAAAAAGCAAAATTACGTGAAACCTTGGTGAAAATGACCATTATCACCCGTGATTTAATGGTGGGTAATCCAAAACTTGCTAAACTCAATTTTGGTGAGGAAGCCTTAGGCCACAATGCGATCGCAGCCGGTTTCCAAGGACAACGCCATTGGACAGACCACAGTCCGAACGGCGACTTTATGGAAGCCTTACTCAACTCAACTTATGACTGGAACGGTGTGCGTCCGCCATATATTCTTGCGACCGAAAACGACTCGCTCAATGCCGTCAATATGTTGTTCGGTAACCTCTTAACTGGTCAAGCACAAATTTTTGCCGATGTGCGTACTTACTGGAGCCAAGACTCCGTAGAACGTGTCACTGGCTGGCGACCAGAAAGTGGCTTTATCCACTTAATCAACTCAGGTTCAGCTGCATTAGACGGCACAGGACAACATACCGATAAAGACGGCAAACCTGTGATTAAACCATACTGGGAAGTAACAGAAGAAGATGGCAAACGTTGCTTAGAAAATACTCGTTGGTGTCCAGCGGTTTACGAATATTTCCGTGGCGGTGGTTTATCTTCACAATATCTCACCAAAGGCGGAATGCCGTTTACAATGCACCGCATCAATCTCGTGAAAGGTGTCGGCCCGGTATTACAAATTGCGGAAGGCTGGTCTATCGACTTACCTGAGCACGTCCACGACATTCTCAACAAACGTACCAACGAAACTTGGCCAACCACTTGGTTTGTACCACGTTTAACAGGACAAGGTGCATTCACTGATGTTTACTCTGTGATGGCAAATTGGGGAGCAAACCACTGCGTTGCTACTTACGGACACGTTGGTGCGGACTTAATTACCCTAGCTTCAATGTTGCGTATTCCAGTCAATATGCACAACGTGGCAGATAAAGATGTGTTCCGCCCAAGTGCGTGGAGTATGTTCGGACAAGATAAAGAAGGTCAAGATTACCGTGCTTGTGCGAACTTTGGACCGCTTTATCGTTAATAATGTGATGTTTTGTAGGGGCGGGGTTTATCCCCGCCCGAAAGAAAATAAACATTTCAACGGGTGGGGATAAACCCCACCCCTACGAATAATTTATGAAAATTTAACAAATGAAGAACATACGGAGGCTCTATGCCAATCGCATTTATCTTCGATTGTGGTGCAACCAATTTACGCACAGTGGCAATGGATCATCACGGCAAATTACTGGCGGTACATCACATTGCAAACAATACCCAACAAGGTGAAGAAGCAGCCGACTATCACATTTGGGATATTGATGAGATCTGGTCAAAATTAATGACCTGTGCCAAACAAACCCTAGCACAACTTACCCCTGAACAACGGCAAGATATTGTCGGGATTTCAGTCACGACCTTTGGGGTGGACGGGGCGATTTTTGATAAACAAGGCAAACAGCTCTACCCGATTATTTCGTGGAAATGCCCACGTACTCAGCCGATTATGCAAGCACTCGGCGATTATCTCGATGTGGAAAAACTCTACCAACGCAACGGCGTAGGGCATTACAGCTTTAACACGTTATTCAAACTGCTTTGGTTGAAACAACATAAACCTGAACTTTACGCACAAGCGGAGAGTTTCTTGTTTATTTCTTCCATTCTCACTTATCGTTTAACTGGCGTACAAAGCACCGACAGAACAATGGCTGGCACATCAATGATGACCAACATTGCAAGCGACTCGTGGGATAGCGAAGTGTTAGATGTGTTGGGCTTAACAGAAAACCATTTCCCACCGATGAAAAGTGCTGGGGAAAAAATCGGCACATTACTGCCAACACTTGCCGAAGAGCTTGGTTTATCAACGGATATTCCCGTTCTCTCTTGCGGACACGATACCCAGTTTGCGATCTTCGGTTCAGGGGCAGGCTACAATCAACCAGTATTAAGCTCAGGCACTTGGGAAATTTTAATGGCTCGCACCCAACAAGCCAAACCGGAATGGCAATATGTCAAAGACGGTTTAACTATTGAATTTGACAGCCAAGCAGGCTATTTCAACCCAGGTGTGCAATGGGTCAGCTCAGGTATTATGGAGTGGCTTGGTAAACGCTTCTTTAGTGATGTCGCCGGCACTGCCGATTATTATCCGACAATGATCCGTGAAGGTTCACAAGTGACAGCCGGGGCAAATGGCGTAAAACTTTGCGGCAATTTTGATGGCACCAGCCAACAAACTGGCTCAATCGAAGGGCTTTCAATGCACACCCAACGGGGTGAAATTTATCGTGCCGGTTTGGAATATATGGCTCACCGCTTGAAAGCAGGACTTGATGTATTGCAACAAGTCGGACAGTTCAACGCAGAAAGTATTATCTGTGTCGGTGGTGGTTCAAAAAATGGCTTATGGAACCAAATCCGTGCCGATGTGCTTAACCGCCCGATTGATGTGGTCGATATGTCTGAAACCACCGTGTTAGGTGCAGCGATGTTCACGCTCACAGGTGCAGGCGTATTCGAGAATATCGAACAAGCGCAACAGGCAATGAAACCTGCGTTTAAACGGGTTGAGCCGAGTGGGAATGTGAACGTATATAGATAATTCGTAGGGGTGGGGTTTATCCCCACCCGTACAGAATTTAATAACATTGATTATTCGGGCGGGGATAAACCCCGCCCCTACGAAAAGGATTAAATAAATATGTTAAAAGGCATTCACCCTGCACTTTCCCCTGAATTACTGAAAGTGCTTGCAGAGATGGGACACGGCGATGAGATCGTATTGTCCGATGCCCATTTTCCTGCACATCAATTACATCATAAAGTGATCCGCGCAGATGGCATTCAAATTGCCACCTTACTTGAAGCGATCACCCCATTATTTGAATATGACCAATATGTCGAATGTCCATTGGTCATGATGCAAGTGGTACCCGGCGACAGCCTCGATCCTGAGGTTGAAGAGCGTTATCTTGCGGCAATCGCAAAAATTAACGGAAAAGCACCGCTTGTAGAACGTATTGAACGTTTCGCCTTTTATGACAGAGCGAAAACCGCTTATGCCGTAGTGATTACAGGTGAATTAGCCAAATATGGCAACATCATCTTGAAAAAAGGCGTTACCCCAGTTTTAACAGATTAGGAGGAGAGTATGAATCGTCAAACATTAGCGAGAAAAATTATTGACACCTGTTTGGAAATGACCCGTTTGGGGTTAAACCAAGGTACGGCAGGAAATATCAGTGTCCGTTATCAAGATGGTATGCTGATCACCCCGTCAGGTATGCCTTATGAAAAAATGAAGGAAGACGACATTGTCTATGTGGATAACGAAGGCAATTTTGAAGCAGGAAAACTGCCGTCAAGCGAGTGGCAATTCCATCTTGCCGTGTACCAAACCCGTCCAGAGTTAAATGCTGTGGTACATAACCACGCCATCAACTGCACTGGCGTATCTATCTTAAATAAAGATATTCCCGCTATTCATTATATGATTGGCGTGACGGGGACAGATCACGTTCCATGTGTGCCTTACGCTACTTTCGGCACTTGGCAACTGGCGGAATATGTAAAACAAGGTATCGCAAAAAGCAAAGCAATTTTATTACAACATCACGGTATGATTGCTGCCGAAGTTAATCTTGAAAAAGCGCTTTGGGTCGCACATGAAGTAGAGGTATTAGCCGAATGGTATCTGAAACTCTTGGCTATCACCCCTAATGTCCCAGTGCTTTCTGATGAAGAGATTAAGGTTGTTTTAGGCAAATTCTCGACTTATGGATTGAGAGTGGAAGAGAAACATTAATTTAATGTTATATCAGAAGGGCGAGTAACTAAACTACTCGCCCTTATTTTTTCTACAAGCGGTAGGATTAGTTACAAATTTTGCAAATGATCTTACCGCTTATTATTGCTTTGTATATGCCCGATTTTTCTATATTTTTCAAAAAATCGGGCAGGTTTATTTTGTGAAAAAATAATCAATAAATGATTTTTTTGTGACACTTTTCACAATTTTAACATTTCAATGTAAATCCACTTTGAAAACTGTCAACTTTGTACAAATATGCTTTCACTACTTTAGTAAGATATTTCTATATTGTAATGGAGGCAGAGATGACCGCAGTCAATAGCAATACGCCGTTACTCTCAATGAAGAACATCAGCAAATCTTTTGTGGGGGTTCAAGCCTTAAAAAATGTTCAGCTTGAACTGCATAAAGGAGAAGCCCACGCTTTAATGGGTGAAAACGGTGCTGGAAAATCCACCTTAATGAAATGCTTGATCGGGGTTTATCAAGCAGATGAAGGGGAGATCATCTATAAAGGAAAAGCCGTCAATTATTCTTCTGTGTTGGAAGCTCAGAAAGACGGTATCAGTATGATTTTCCAAGAGTTAAACCTCATTCCTCATCTTACCGTGGCAGAAAATATCTTCTTTGCCCGTGAACCAAATAAATTTGGCATTGTTGATAAAGCCAAAATGAATAAAGATGCTGCCGACTTACTCAATATGTTTGATATTGATGTGAAGCCGACCGATCTTGTCAAAGACCTTTCCGTTGCTCGTCAGCAAATGGTGGAAATTGCCAAAGCTCTTTCTTTTGATGTGGAAGTCTTAATTATGGACGAACCGACTTCCGCTCTCACGGAAAAAGAGATTGAGAAATTATTTGAGCTTGTCCGCCGCTTGAAAGAGAAAGGCGTGTGTATTGTCTATATTTCTCACCGTATGGACGAACTGAAACAGATCTGCGACCGCATTACCATTTTCCGTGATGGCACTTATGTGTCTAGCCACCGTTTCTCAGACATTACGATGGACGAAATCATTACCAAAATGGTAGGGCGTACGCTCGATAACCACTTCCCACCAAAAACCGCCAAAATCAGTGATGAATTGTTGCTTTCTGTGATGAATGCAGAACGTAAGGGCGTATTTGAGCCGTTAAACTTTGACTTGTTAAAAGGCGAAGTGTTAGGAATTACAGGCTTAGTTGGGGCGAAACGAACAGAGCTTGCTCGTGCGATTTTTGGAGCAGATCCCCTTGATGGAGGCGAAATTTATGTTCGGAATAAGAAAGTGGTTATTCGTGACCCAAGTGACTCGATTAAAGCCGGTATTGCTTATCTGTCTGAAGACCGCAAGCTAAATGGGGTGGCAGTGAGAATGTCTATTCGTGAGAACATCACCATGGCTTCAATGGATAAAGTGTGCGATCAGTTAGGTATTATTTCACACAATGAGGAGCTGAAAGCGAGCGATACCTTTATTAAGAAAATGGAAATTAAAACGCCAACACCAGAGCAGTTAGTGAACAACTTAAGTGGTGGTAACCAACAAAAAGTGGTGATCGGCAAATGGTTGTTCCGTGATGCGAATGTGATGATTTTCGATGAACCAACTCGAGGCATTGACGTTGGGGCGAAATATGCGATTTATCAGTTAATTGATGAACTTGCCGCTAATGGTGTCGGTGTGATTGTTATTTCTTCTGAATTACCTGAAATTTTAGGAATTACCGACCGTGTTATCGTGATGCGTGAGGGCAGAATGACAGGTATGTTGGAAACCAAGAAAACCAACCAAGAAGATATTATGCAATATGCCACTGGCGTGAGAAATATGTTCAAAAACGAATATAAAAACTAAGGAGCTTTAAAATGAGTGATAAATATAAAGATCTGCTTCGCAAAATGGCAGCATTAGCAGGATTAGTTTTATTAGTGATCTTTTTTAGTGTCACCAATGAGTTTTTCTTCACTTCTAACAACATTATGACTGTTGGTCTGCAAACATCGACCATTGCATTAATCGGTATTGGCGCAACTTGCGTTATCTTAACGGGTGGTATCGACTTAAGTACGGGGTCTGTGGTTGCTCTTTCAGGAGTCGCTGCTGCAATGATTGTAAATGCAGGTGTGCCTGTGCCGTTAGGTATGGTGTTGGGTATCTTAGTTGGCGGTATCTGTGGTTTAGTCAATGGTATTTTAGTCACCCAAATGAAATTACCGCCATTTATCGCCACTCTCGGTATGATGATGGTTGCCCGTGGTTTAGCACTCTATGTCACTAACGCAGCCCCAGTTTCAGGTATGCCGGAAAGTTTCGCAGCCTTAGGTAACGGTGCCTTATTCAAAATTGTGGAAGAAGGTCCGAACGGCTTACCGAAAGTGGTGTTTGCAGGTATTCCATATCCTGTGATTATTATGATCTTTATCACCGTACTCTTTACCTTTGCCTTAACTAAATTAAAAGTGGGTCGCTACATTTATGCGATCGGTTCAAATGAAGAAGCGGCTCGCTTATCTGGTATCAAAACCAATGTTGTCAAAATTTATGCCTATGTTGCTAGTGGCTTACTCTCTGGCTTAACAGGCGTAATCCTTGCTTCTCGCTTAGTAACAGCACAGCCAAACGGCGGTGTGGCTTACGAGCTAGATGCAATCGCAAGTGCAGTAGTCGGGGGAACATCGTTGATGGGCGGTGTCGGTACCATCCCTGGCACATTAATCGGGTCATTCATTATCGGTGTACTCCGTAATGGTTTGAATATGAATGGCGTATCATCGTTTGTGCAAATGATTGTTATCGGTTTGGTGATTATCGTAGCCGTGTCTTTAGACCAGCTCCGTCAATCTAAAAAACTTGGTAAGAAATAAACTCTAGAGGAGATTTAACTATGAAAAAATTAGCAATCGTAACCGCAACTGTATTAGGTTTATCAACCCTTTTTGCAGGCTCAGCGTGGGCAAAATCAGACGAAATCGCAGTAATCGTAAAATCCGCTAACTCTACTTTCTGGCAAAACGTGCGTAAAGGTGCGGAAACCGCAGGTACAGATTTAGGTGGAAAATACAAAGTCACTTTCCAAGGCCCTGAATCAGAAACTGCGATTGATGCTCAAGTGAATATGGTGGACAACGCAGTAAACCGTGGCGTAGCGGGGATCGTACTTGCTGCTTCTGACCCAGTAGCTCTTGTGCCAGCAGTGAAAAAAGCCTATGAAAGCGGTATTCCAGTGGTATTAATCGACTCAGGCTTAAACAGCGATGGTAAATACTATCAATCATTCCTTGCAACCGATAACCGTGCAGCTGGTAAATTAGCCGCTGAAAAATTATTAGCTAAAGTGAAAGGCGGTAAAGTAGCGGTGATGTCATTCACCCAAGGTGCTGCTTCTGCGATTGAACGTACCGGCGGCTTCATTGATGAAGTGAAATCTAAAGCAGATTACAAAATTGTTGGTCCATACTACTCAAATTCAGAAATGGTTACTGCATTGAACCAAACTGAAGACGTTTTAGGTTCTAACCCTGACATTGCTGCGATCTTCGGTGCAAACGAACCGACTGCAGTGGGTATGGCTCGTGCGGTGAAACAAAAAGGCTTTGCAGGTAAAATCGTTGCCGTTGGTTTTGATGGTAATTCAGACCTTCAAAACTTCGTGCGTGACGGAACTTTAGACGGTATCGTGGTGCAATCTTCATACCAAATGGGCTACAAAGGTGTTGATACTATCGGCAAAATCATCAAAGGTGAAAAAGTCGAGAAAACAATCGATACTGGTGTAGTTTATGTAACGAAAGAAAACATCGACTCTGAAGAAGCGAAAGCAGTGCTTTACTAATAATTATTGATAAATAGAACATAGGGGTGCAGTCATAATGTACCCCTTTTCTCTTATTACAAGCGGTTAGTTTCTTTCCTGATTTTACTATCTATCTTATTGGTTTTTTATGACCGACTTGACTGTTATGACTGATTTTGAATTTTATGTCTTAAATCGGGCATCTAAAATTTTATTTTTTGTTTAATTTTTAATTAAAATAACCTTTGTTTTGTGAGATTAATCACAAAATAAAAAGGAAATTTATTCTATTTTTCTAAACTTATGCAAAATAGCAACAAATAAATTTCATTTATTTTGTCGTAAAATATAAGTTAAATTGATATTTTTAACATGGATTTTACAACTATTTAAACATTGTTTTTTATTTGTGTTATCTAGGGGTGTGCTATGACAGCTAAAGTATTAGAATCTAAATTTATTGTTCCATTTATTTTAATTACTTGTTTATTTTCTTTATGGGGATTTGCAAATGATATTACAAACCCCATGGTTGCTGTATTTCAGACAGTTATGGAAATACCTGCATCTGAAGCAGCTTTAGTGCAATTCGCTTTTTATGGCGGATATGGCACAATGGCTATTCCAGCTGCATTATTTGTCAGTAGATATAGTTATAAATCAGGGATTTTACTTGGTCTTGCATTATATGCTGTTGGGGCTTTTCTTTTTTATCCTGCTGCGATTTATGAAGAATTTACTTTCTTCTTATTCTCCCTTTATATTCTTACTTTTGGTTTGGCTTTTTTAGAAACAACCGCCAATCCTTATATCTTATCTATGGGTGATCCACAAACAGCAACGAGACGTTTAAATCTAGCCCAAGCCTTTAATCCATTAGGTTCAATCTTTGGTATGTTTATTGCATCTCAAGTAGTTTTAACCAGCCTTGAATCTGATAAACGAGACAGTTCAGGTAATTTAATTTTTGATACTTTATCTGCTGCAGAAAAAGCCATTATAAGAACACATGATTTAGAAGTTATTCGTGATCCTTATGTCATTTTAGGTTTTGTTGTTGTTTTATTCTTTATAATAATTGGATTATATAAAATGCCGATGACAAAAATAGAAGAAGGGAATAAAATAACATTTAAAAATGCATTATCTAAATTATTGGTAAATGCAAAATATCGTGAAGGTGTTATTGCCCAAGTCTTTTATGTTGGTGTTCAGATTATGTGTTGGACTTTTATTATCCAATATGCAGAAAGATTAGGTTTTACCAAAGCAGAAGCACAAAATTTTAATATTATTGCGATGGGGATTTTTATTACAAGTCGCTTTATTAGTACCAGTATTATGAAGTATTTGAAAGCTGAACTGATGTTATTTTTATTTGCAATCGGAGGTTTTTTAAGTATTTTAGGTGTTATATTTATTGATGGTGTATGGGGTTTATATTGTTTGATTCTGACTTCAGGCTTTATGTCGTTAATGTTCCCAACTATTTATGGTATTGCATTATATGGCTTGAAGGAAGAAGCAACATTAGGGGCTGCAGGATTAGTTATGGCAATTGTTGGCGGAGCATTAATGCCACCTTTACAAGGAATGATTATTGACCAAGGGACTTTGCTAGGTATGCCTGCAGTAAACTTCTCTTTTATTTTACCGCTCATCTGTTTTGTTGCGATTGCAATTTATGGATTTAGAGCATGGAAAATTTTGAAGTAAATCGGCAGGTCTAGCTGTTTTGACCTTTTTTAATTCTCTCTTTAAGAAGGAAAACATTATGGCAAATCGTCTTATCCTTAACGAAACCAGCTATCACGGCAAAGGTGCAATTCAACACATTGTTCACGAAGTAAAAAGCCGTAGTTTCACTAAAGCCTTAATCGTCACCGACAAAGATCTTGTGCGTTATCAAGTTGTTGCAAAAGTGACTAACTTACTTGACGAAGCAGGCTTACCTTATGAAATTTTTGATGAAGTTAAAGCAAACCCAGCTGTTTGTGTCATCAAAAAAGGGGTAGAAAAATTCAAAGCTTCTGGTGCTGACTATATGATTGCAATCGGTGGTGGTTCACCTATCGACAGTGCAAAAGGTATTGGCATCATCATCAACAACCCAGAATTTAGCGATGTCCTTTCCCTTGAAGGCGTTGCACCAACCCACCAAAAATGTGTTCCTATTATTGCTGTACCAACCACAGCAGGTACAGCGGCAGAAGTGACAATCAACTATGTTATTACCGACGAAGAGAAAAAACGTAAATTCGTCTGTGTTGATGTTCACGATGTGCCAGCTGTTGCTGTTGTCGATCCCGATATGATGTCCTCCATGCCAAAAGGCTTAACTGCTGCAACAGGTATGGATGCATTAACCCACGCTATCGAAGGCTACATTACTAAAGCGGCTTGGGAATTAACCGACGCCCTTCACTTAAAAGCGATTGAAATTATCGCTCGTTCATTACGTGGTGCGGTAGAAAACGATCCTGCAGGTCGTGAAGGAATGGCATTAGGTCAATACATTGCAGGTATGGGTTTCTCTAACGTTGGTTTAGGTGTTGTTCACAGTATGGCTCACCCACTTTCAGCTTACTACGACACTCCACACGGTATCGCCAACGCCGTATTACTGCCTTATGTGATGGAATTTAACAAAGAGTACACAGGTGAAAAATACCGTGAAATCGCACGAGCAATGGGTGTGAAAGGTGTTGATAACATGACCCAAGAAGAGTATCGCAACGCTGCAATCCAAGCGGTACAACAACTTTCTACTGATGTTGGTATTCCTCCAAAACTTTCCCAAATCGGCGTGAAAGAAGAAGATTTACCAGCTCTCTCTATTGATGCACTCAATGATGTTTGTACTGGCGGCAACCCTCGTGACTGTACCGCAGAAGAGTTGTTAGAAGTGTATAAAATTGCATTCTAAATTTGCAAAAAATTGCTAAAAACAGACCGCTTGTTGAGTTACAAGCTGTCAGATTCCCTTAGAATTTTGCAAGTGAGAAAATAAGTCGATATTTCCTGTATGCCCGAATTTTCTATAAAAGCGAAAATTCGGGCATTTTTATTTCTCTTCCTTTTTCTACAAGCGGTTAGATTTGTGATTTATTTCACAAAAATTTAACAAAATTGTAAAAATAATTTATCTTTTTATTTTTGTGATGAAAAATAAACATAACTAGCCGATTTATTCATCAACTCATAAAGGGGAAACACATGAAGACATTACCAATGTATATTAACGGTGAATTTGTTATTTCCAATAGCGGTAAAACCTTTGACGTTTTAAACCCAGCAACAGAAGAAGTAATTGGTGTCATTACCAAAGGCACTGTAGAGGATGCTCAAGCAGCCATTGATGCCGCAGAAGCTGCACAAGATGCATGGGCGGCATTGCCTGCAATTCAACGTGCGGGTTATCTACGTAAAATTGCTGATGGCATTCGTGCAAGAGCGGAAGAAATTGCAAAGGTGATTTCATCTGAAATGGGGAAAGTGTTACCACTTGCTCGTGTGGAGGTGAATTTCACCGCAGATTACATTGATTATATGTCTGAATGGGCTCGCCGCTATGAAGGAGAAATTATTCAAAGTGATCGCCCGAATGAGCATATTTTCCTCTATAAAAAACCAATTGGGGTAACTACAGGTATTCTCCCTTGGAACTTCCCGTTCTTCCTCATTGCACGCAAAATGGCACCAGCATTGGTGACGGGTAATACTATCGTTTTAAAACCAAGTGTTGATTCACCAATCAATGCCGTGTTGTTCTCCGAGGTGGTACATAGTGTTGGATTACCAAAAGGGGTCTTTAACGTTGTGCATGGCTCAGGATCTGATGTAGGTAATGAATTAGCAGCAAATCCAAAAGTAGGCTTGATTTCACTCACAGGCAGTGAACCTGCTGGACGTAAAGTCATGGAAGCAGCAAGTCAAAACATCACCAAAGTGAACCTTGAACTTGGTGGTAAAGCGCCTGCGATCGTCTTTGCTGATGCAGACTTAGATTTAGCAGCCAATGCGATTGTAGCTTCTCGTGTGATTAACTCTGGACAAGTGTGTAACTGTGCTGAGCGTGTTTATGTTCAACGTGAAATTAAAGATGCTTTTGTAGCAAAATTAGTTGAACGTATGCAAAAAGTCCGTTCAGGTAATCCATTAGAAGATGAAACCTTAGATATGGGGCCAATGGTAAATAAACAAGGTTTAGATCATGCTCAAGCGATGGTTGATGCCGCCGTACAAGCGGGTGGACGTGTGTTAACGGGGGGTAAAGCGGTTGAAGGCAAAGGTTATTACTTTGAACCAACCGTCATTGATAATGTAGATAACAGCATGGATATTCTCCGTTCTGAAATTTTTGCTCCTGTTATCCCTGTTGCAACTTTCGATACCGTTGATGAAGTGATTGCACTGGCAAATGACTGTGAATATGGTTTAACTTCTTCTGTTTACACACAAAATATCAATAAAGCGATGAAAGTGGTTTCTCGCTTAAAATTCGGTGAAACCTATGTAAACCGTGAAAACTTTGAGGCGATGCAAGGCTTCCATGCAGGTTGGCGTAAATCAGGTATTGGCGGAGCGGACGGTAAACATGGTTTAGAAGAATACCTCCAAACCCATGTTGTTTATCTACAATATGATGACAAAATCTAATCGCTACAAGCGGTAAGATCTGACGTAAAATTTGCAAATCGGCTTAACTTTGATGGTTAAGCCGATTTTATTTATAGTAAGATATTTGGTGAAAATAGACTTAATTGGAGGATGCAATGAATCGTTTTACATTATTAAAACAACAAGCTTATATCAATGGCCTTTTTATTGATGCTCTGAATAATAAAACGTTCTCTGTCACCAATCCTGCAACCCGTGAAGAAATTTGCCAAGTCTCAGATTTAGGGGAAAAAGAGACAGAACAAGCTATTCTTGCTGCTGAAGTTGCACAAAAAGCATGGGCGAAAGTATTACCTAAAGAGAGGGCAAATATCTTACGCTGTTGGTTTGAGTTGGTTATGCAAAACCAAGAAGAATTGGCTCAAATTTTGAGTTTAGAGCAAGGCAAGCCGATTGCCGAAAGTCGTGGTGAGATTGCTTATGGCGCTAGTTTTATTGAATGGTTTGCAGAAGAAGCCAAACGGATTTACGGTGATATTTTACCGTCGGATAAAACCAATCATCGGCTGATGGTGATTAAACAACCGATCGGTGTTGTCGCAGCTATCACTCCTTGGAATTTCCCTAATGCGATGATTACTCGTAAAGCCGCTCCAGCCTTGGCGGCAGGCTGTGCCGTTGTTGTGAAGCCTGCAGCAGAAACGCCCCTTTCAGCTTTAGCTTTGGCAGAGCTTGCTCATCAAGCGGGCTTACCGAAAGGGTTGTTAAATATTGTCACCAGTACTGATGCTGTTGCTGTGGGTAAAGTCCTTACCGAAAGCCCTATTGTGCGTAAAGTCACTTTTACAGGTTCTACTCGAGTTGGAAAAATTTTAATGGAACAATCCGCTTGTACTGTGAAAAAACTCGCTTTAGAACTGGGCGGAAATGCGCCGTCTATTGTGTTTGATGATGCAGACTTGGATAACGCCGTTGAAGGTGTTTTTGCTTCTAAATTCCGTAATAGTGGGCAAACCTGCGTTTGTACTAACCGAATTTATGTGCAAGAGGGTATTTATGAACAGTTTCTTGCAAAATTCAAACAGAAGATGGCTCAAATAAAATTAGGAAGTGCAAATGAACTAGGCGTCACAATGGGGCCTCTTATCACGCAATCTGCGGTAGAAAAAGTGCAACGCCATATTGAAGATGCGGTTCAAAAAGGCGCAACAGTCATGATGGGCGGAAAACCGAGTGCATTAGGTGGTACGTTCTTTGAGCCAACCTTGTTACGAGATGCGACACAATCTATGTTGATTGCTCATGAAGAGACCTTCGCTCCCCTCGCGCCAATTATCAGATTTGAAGCGGAAGAAGAGGCCATTCAAATGGCAAATGACACCGAGTTTGGTTTAGCCTCTTATCTCTTCACACAAGATATGAGCCGTATTTGGCGAGTATCAGAAGCACTAGAATATGGCATAGTGGGGATTAATGAAGGTTTGATCAGTAACGAAATCGCGCCTTTTGGCGGAGTAAAAGAGTCTGGTTTAGGCAGAGAAGGATCGAAATATGGTCTTGAAGAGTTTTTAGAAATGAAATATCTCTGTTTGAAAATCTAATGTGGATAAACAAGCGGTCAGTTTTCGTCTGTTTTTTGCAAAAAATCCGTGGAATCAGACCGCTTGCCGTTTTCGATCAATTGATTTATTTCTTTGATATTTCAAGCTTTTTGCCGGTTGAATCACTTGTTTTTAGCGGAATTAATGGCTACTATAGCACAAGATATCAACAATAGAAGGTGTAGATTATGAGCATTTATGCACTTAAACCTAAATTTCAGGATTTACTCCGTCCTATTGTCCACCAACTTGATAAACTGGGTGTTTCCGCCAATCAAGTAACCCTGTTTGCTTTCTGGGTTTCCGTTTTCCTTGGCGGATTTCTCAGTCTCTTTTCTTTCTCTTCCGCACTTTTTTGGTTGTTACCAATTTGGCTGTTTTTACGTATGGCATTTAATGCAATTGACGGTATGCTGGCACGTGAATTTAACTGGAAATCCAAGCTCGGCGGCTATTTAAACGAGCTTACCGATGTGGTCGCCGATGCGGCGCTTTACTTGCCCTTTGCCTTTATTGCACCGTTTAACGGCTTTCAAATCGGCTTATTTATCTTTCTTGCCGCAATGACAGAATTTTGCGGGGTATTAGGGCAGGCGCACGGTAACGGTCGTCGCTATGACGGGCCGTTTGGTAAAAGTGATCGCGCCTTTTTTATCGGTGCGTTAGCATTATGGTATGCCATTGCCGGTAAATTTCATTTTCTTTTCAATGTGCTGATGTGGTTGGCCTGTTTGGCACTTATCATTACCTGTTATAGACGTGTTAAAAGCGGTTTAGCTCAAGACTAAAAGGAGCCTCAAATGCAAAATATCGACCAAGAAAAATATTTCACGACTGCAGACGGCACTCAACTGTTTTATCGTTATCGCCCGGCAAAAGACGGTAGTCAGGACAAAGCGATAGTGTTATTTCACCGCGGACACGAGCATTCCGGACGGATGATGTTTGTTGCCGATGAACTGGGTTTTGATGATTTTGCCTATTTTGCTTGGGATGCGCGCGGGCACGGGTTAAGCCCGGGTGAGCGGGGTGACAGCCCGAGTTTGGGGACGTCGGTTTCCGATATTCAGGATTTTATTCAACATATCGGGCGGGAATATGGTATTCAGCCGGAAAATATTGCGGTGATTGCGCAAAGCGTCGGAGCGGTGTTGGTGTCGACGTGGCTGCATGATTACGCACCGAAAATTCGTTGTGCGGTATTGGCTTCACCGGCGTTTAAAGTGAAATTGTATGTGCCGTTTGCCCGTGCAGGATTGAAATTGATGTATAAATGGCGAGGCAATTTCTTTGTCAACAGTTACGTAAAAGCCCACTACCTGACGCACAATAAGGCGCGACAAGACAGTTATAACAACGATCTGTTGATCGCCCGTGCAATTTCCGTCCGTATTTTACTCGGATTATATGATGCGGCGGAGCGTGTCGTGGCTGATGCACAGGCAATTACCACACCGATTCAGCTAATGATTTCAGGCAGCGACTGGGTGGTTCACCATAAACCTCAGCATGATTTTTACAATCGTTTGGGCAGCCATATTAAAGAACGCCACGTATTAGACGGTTTTTATCACGATACCTTGGGTGAAGAGCAACGGGAAGCGGCATTTAAAGAAATGCGCCGTTTTATCCGTGAGCGTTTTAATCAACCGCTGCCCGTCGTGGATGTTACGCAGGCGCATATTCACAGCCAAAGCCGTATCGAAGCGGATGAATTGGCAACGCCATTGTCCCCGTATAGTCCGCGAGGGGCGTTTTGGGCGGCTTATCGCTGGTTGATGAAATTAGGTGCTAATTGGAGCGAAGGACTCAGAATCGGCAAAGAAACGGGATACGATTCGGGTTCAACTTTGGATTATGTATACCGCAATGAGCCGCAGGGAACGAATAAATTCGGGCTGATGGTCGATAAAAACTACTTGAATGCAATCGGTTGGCGCGGAATTCGGCAACGCAAAGTAAATATCGGCAAAGCGATTCACATGGCAATGGCAACACTTCGGGCGGAATCCAAACCGGTTCATGTATTAGATATTGCTTCCGGTCACGGGCGTTATGTGCTGGACGCATTAACGGAGGAAAGTTTGCCCGACTCAGTCCGTCTGCGGGATTACAGCCCGATTAACGTGGCGGCGGGGCGGAAGCTGATTGAAGAGCGCAATTTGCAACGGGTGGTGACCTTTGATGAAGTGAATGCGTATGATCGCAACAATTATCGTGATCTTTCTCCTCGTCCGACCTTGGGAATTGTCTCCGGTTTACATGAACTGTTTGCCGATAATGATTTAATATTGAACTCGATTTACGGTTTCGGTGATGCGATTGAATCCGGCGGTTACTTGATTTACACCGGGCAGCCTTGGCACCCACAGTTGGAGCTGATCGCCCGCTGTTTAACCAGCCATAAAGAGGGCAGTCCGGATTGGGTTATGCGCCGCCGTAGTCAGCAAGAGATGGATCAATTAGTGGAAAAAGCCGGTTTTGAAAAAATCCATCAATGGATTGATGAAGACGGCATATTTACCGTCAGCTTGGCAGTGAAAAAGTAAATGCCGTTTAGCGGCGGACAAGCGGTCGGTTTGGCGTGTTATTTTGCAAATAAGAGAGCAAGGCAATGATGAAACATCTGCGGCATCGTTTAGGCTATTTACTGGCAGTCGGCATGTTGTTTTACGCCAGTTACGGTTTAAGCAATTGGTTTACCGCACAACGGGCGGACGTGCCCGAAATCGCCTATGAATGGGAACAACACATTCCATTTTTAGCGTGGACTATCGTACCTTATTGGTCGCTCAACGTGATGTATTCACTTGCCTTCTTTTTTGCCCGTTCTCGTCAGGAACTGCACCGCTACATTACGCATTTAGTCGTGGCGCAAGTGATTGCGGTGAGCTGTTTTTTACTTTTCCCGTTACAATTTAGTTGGACAAAACCTGAAACAACAGGGATTTCAGGCTATTTATTCGCCTCGTTGGCAACTTTCGACCAACCTTATAATCAAGCCCCTTCTTTGCATATTATTTTAACCGTGATTGTCGGTATGTTTTATTGGCGCTATTTGCCGAGAACGTGGCGTATTCCGTTGCTGCTTTGGTTAGGGTTAATTGCCGTCTCTATTCTTACCACCTATCAACATCACTTTATTGATTTGCCGACGGGAGCATTGGTCGGTTGGTTAGTCGTTTGGGCATTGCCTTATGAGCAGCCGAGCCCGTTGCAGAAATGGCGACGGTTTGATGCCTCGCGCTTTGCGCAAATGAAATGGTATTTGCTCGGTGGGATTGCCGTAAGCGTTATCGCCGTGGTATTGGGCGGTAGCGGGTTTTGGTTATTGTGGATAAGTGTGGCATTATTTTTAGTCAGCTACGCGCTTTATTATGGCGGTATTCGTGTGTACCAAAAACAGCCGAACGGTAAACTGAGTACGGCAGCGACGGTATTATTATTGCCTTACCTTATTGGCGTTCGTACTAATATCGCCTTTTGGCTGAGGGGAAAACCGAAAAGCTCGCAGGTTCAAACGAACCTTGCGATCGGTAGCCTGACTGTCGCCAAACAGTTTGATGCGGTCGTTGACCTCTGTGCGGAATATCCTTGTATTAAACCGCCGGCTAACTATGTTTCCGTTCCAATGTTGGATATGGCGACACCTACTGTGGATGATTTGATTACCGCTGTATATCAAGTGCAACAATTTCATCGCCAACAGTATAATGTGTTAGTGTGTTGTGCCTTAGGCTACGGACGCAGCGCAGCGGTAATTCTCGTATGGTTGGTTGTCTACGGTGGCTGTCAACATTTACCGCAAGCTCTTGAACGATTACGCAGCATTCGTCCGCATGTCGTGTTGCCTTTGGCTACCGAACAAGTCGTACTTGCTACAATTGAATATTTACAAAAAAACGAGGAAAACTGACCGCTTGTACCTTGAATTCAGGAGGAAATATGTCTGTCCATACCCGTGTTACCGCAAACCTACTTGCAACTGCCCGCTATATCGCCGTGGCAAATCTTGCTGTTTTCATTTTGTCCGCTCAATTAGGCGGTGGATTATTCCTTTTACAGACCATACTTGCCGGCGTATTGCTCTATTTGCACGTTAGAGTGTATTTCGACCAGCAACTTTTTATCGATTTAGCTTATCACCATCTGACTACCGAAGAATTAGACCGTTCGCTAAACGAATTGGATTTGCAAAAAACATTAGGAAACCGACCGCTTGAAGAACGGGCGCAAGGTGCTTTGCGGCTTTGGAAAAATGCCGTGTATGCCAGTGGTGTGCAGTTAATTTTGCTCTTTTTGCAAGCCTAAGGAGTAAAGTATGAAACAGCTGATTAAAAAACCTTTAGCGTGGCTTACTAACCATTTGCTCTGCCGCTTTGTTTCGTTTTTAACCGGAATCCGTACCAAATCTTCCCATGAAATGACTTTTGAGCCGGAGCGTAAAGTTTACTATTCCAACCATAGTAGTCACGGTGACTTTATTTTAGTATGGAATTCATTGCCCGCTCGTTGGCGACTGCAAACCCGACCGGTTGCCGCCGCAGAATATTGGAGGGTGGGCAGAGTCAAAGAATTTATTATTGACAGTGTGTTTAATGCCTTATTGATTCCGCGTCAAAGTGATGATCCGCAAGAGATTACGGAGCAGATGAGTGAGGCATTGAAAAAAGATTCGTTGATCATCTTTCCCGAAGGCACACGCAATACCGATGAAAATGTACCGTTACTGCCGTTCAAAACCGGTATTTATTACCTTGCCAAAGCGAATCCGGACGTACAGTTTGTACCGATTTGGATTAACAATATTAACCGTGTGTTACCGAAAGGAAAAGTTCTGCCGGTGCCGCTGTTGTGTGATGTGATTATCGGAGAACCGTTGCAGTTGAACGAAGGTGAAGAAAAGCAGGCGTTTTTAGATCGTTCCCATGAGGCATTATTGGCATTAGCGCCGAGAGGTAAGGAGGAAAGTATATGATTTCTCAACAAGTCGGCTATATTTTTGCTTCAGTATTTGCCGTATTGATTATTGCCAGTGTGATTGGAGAGTTGTTGAAACAAAAATACGGGGCGCAAAATACGACGATCGTGAATCTGATTGATCGTATCAATGCATGGTGGGCAATGGTACTTGTGCTGTTTATTGCATTTTTGTTCGGGCATATCGGCACGATTATTTTATTCTTTTTAATTTCTTTCGTCGGATTACGCGAGTTTATGACCTTGGTTTATCGGAAACAAAGCGACTATTACAGTATGGTTGTCTGCTTTTATTTGTTGCTCCCGATACAATATTATTTTGTTTGGTCACAATGGTACGGAATGTTTTCGATTTTTATCCCGGTTTACGGCTTTTTGATTTTACCGATTGTCGCGAGTTTGAGCGGTAATACCGAGCAGTTTTTGGCGCGGGCGGCAAAAACGCAGTGGATGGCGATGATCTGTATTTTCTGTTTATCACATGTACCGGCATTGTTGTTCTTAGAATTGGACGGTTTTGACAGCAGTAACAATATTTTATTGTTAATTTTTATGATTGCGACGGTACAAGCGAGCGACGTGTTGCAATATATTTGGGGAAAGTCCATTGGCGGTCCCCAAATTATGCCGACCTTATCACCGTCTAAAACCATTTCCGGTACCGTAGGCGGTATTGTCTCCGCAACAGGGCTTGCCGCATTGATGGCGCCGATTACGCCGTTCAGCCATTGGCAAGCAGCGGGAATTGGTTTGGTTATTTGCCTGATGGGCTTTTTCGGCGGACTGGTAATGTCGGCGATTAAGCGGGATCATCATGTCAAAGATTGGGGAAATATGATCAGCGGACACGGCGGCATGTTGGACAGAGTCGATTCAATTTGCTTTGCCGCACCGATTTACTTCCATGTTGTGCGTTATTTTTGGAATGGGTAGTAAAGAGATAAAAGAACGATTTATTTAATCGGTTTGATATATCACAAGCGGTCGGATCTGCAAAATATTTTGCAAATCCAACCGCTTGTTGATCTACCCCCCAAAAGTTGGACAGGTTATTCACGTAAATATTGAGCTCGGTATTGTGCCGGGCTCAATCCTTTTAAGTCGAGTTTAATTCGTTTTTGGTTGTAATACACCAAATATTCTTCAATTTCTGCCTGTAATTCGGCGATTGATGTATAAGTCCGTGAGTAAAAACATTCTGATTTCAATATCGCAAAGAAGCTTTCAATCACGGCGTTGTCATAGCAATTGCCTCGGCGGCTCATGCTTTGTATTGCCTTGCCTTCCAACATTTTTACCCATTCAGCCGTGCCGTATAACACGCCTTGGTCGCTGTGAATAATTGGGCAATCTGTCGGCTTGAGCTGACTCAGTCCTTGCTCTAACATCCTTTTTACCAATGAGAACTTCGGACGTGCAGCAAAATTATACGCAATAATTTCCCTATTAGCCAAATCCATCAGCGGTGAAAAATAGAGTTTTTCTTGCCCAATCTGAAATTCCGTCACATCGGTCACCCATTTTTGATTGAGTCGTGTTGCCGTAAAATCACGATTCAGCACGTTCGGGGCAATATGTGACGTTTTCCCGCGTTTTCCGTTTCGTTTCTTACGTAATATTGAACGAATACACAATTCGTACATCAATTTCAGCACGGTTTTGTGATTCAAACCCAAGCCGATTTGACGCAATTTTAATGTTAAAGGACGATAGCCGTCACGCTGTTTGCTCTCGTGATACAGCGATAAAATAGCCTCTTTCGCTTGTGTGTAGTCGCGCTTAACCTGTTGATAATAAAAGGTTGAACGCGGCATTTTAGCCACGCGAAGTAAATCATTTAATGCATGATTTGTTTTTAACGCTTCGATAATTTCTCTTTTTTCTGCCGTTGTTTTTGACGGTCTAGCTCCTCCAACTTTTTTAGGTAAGCATTCTCCGCTCGTAAATAAGCCAACTCTCGTTGCAGTTTTTTAAACGCTTGGGGCGAAAGGTCGGTTGGCTCCGGCACTTCAATTTCTTTCTTTTTCATTTTCTGTTTCACTATTTTCGGTGGTTGAGGCTTTTTATAGGGGAATTTTACGCCATCAAGTCCTCTTTCACGAAAGGCTTTTAGCCAATGAATTACCACAGAATGGGGAATGTGATGAAGTTTTGCCACCTCGCGGATACCAACATCCTGCTCGATGACCAATTTGATAATGTCTAAACGAAATTGATAAGGATGGGACATAATCTGCACCTCAAATTAGGTGTCCAAGTTTTGGGGTGCAGATCATGTCTATGGTTGAGTTATCTCTCCAACGCCATCGCCAACAAGGTAATCGGGTGTAGGCAGGTTAAGTTGGTGGACATATCAATCTGCCATTTACAGGTTTCGCACTCGGACACCACATAGTCAAAACCGCCGTTGTTGATGTGTTCGAACAACGGATTGCCGATGGCTTGTGAGGTTTCGTAGTTTTCCGCTTTGAAGCCGTAAGTCCCTGCAATACCGCAACATTGTGATGGCAACATCACGATTTCAATCCCTGGGATATGTTTTAATACATCAAGGGTGTAAGGCGCCCAGCCTGCTTTATCAACGTGACAAGCGGTGTGATACGCAATGCGTAATGGCATCTGTTTGAATTTTGGTTTTTTGCCTTGATTAAACAGTTCATAGAGATATTTGGTGACGATATGAACGTGTGGGCGGACTTTGGCATTATCCATGCCTAGAACGTGATGATATTCGTCACGCAAATTCATTGTACAGCTTGATGATGTTCCCACTACGTCAAGCTCTCGCTTCATCACTACTTTTTCAAGTTCCGCCAGGTTGAATTTCGCTAATCCTTTTGCTCTTTCAGGGAAACCATTTACAGCCAATGGCAAGCCACAGCATTTCTCTTTTTCGAGTAGCACAACGCCGATGTCCATGGCGTTAAATACATCAATCAGCTCTTTGCCAAGTTGTGGATTGTTATAGTTCACATAACAGCCGTGATAGTACGCCACTTTTTCACGGTAAAGGGCTTGGCGTTCTTGCTCTTTTTTCATATACCAGTTACGGAATGAGCCAAATGAATATTTTGGCAATGAGCGATGACGGCTCACTTTAATGGTTTTTTCAAGCAAGAATTTGGTTGCTTTTAGACCCGTAATGGTATTCACAATCGGAGCCAAAGGGGTATTCATTTTACCCATCAGATCGGTATTACTTAAAATCGCATCACGCAGTTTGTGCATTAGCGGTTTGTTTTGGCGATCTAAATGACGGTTTCTCGCTCGTACGATAATGTCACCAATTTTGACATCAGACGGACAAGCTACTTCGCAACGTTTGCAGTTGGTGCAGTATTTGAGTGCTTCATCATAAAGTTCAGAGCTTTTTAAGCGTAAACGCTCACCATCTGGGCCAGATTGTTTCGGGCCTGGATACATCGGGTTATTACGCGAAACAGGGCAAACCGCCGTACAAGCGGTACATTTAATGCAACTTTCAAAGGACTCATCAAAACCGTGATGAACAACGGCAGAATGGGTATTTTGTTGAGCTTGTTCGATTAAACGTTGAATGTTGTTCATATTATGCCCCCACAATTTCTTCTGCAACGGCAAGTGCCGTTACCACTGCCACACCTGAGCCACAGCCTAATTCAAGGCTGTTAAAACCGCCAATGACGTTGCCAGTTGCATATAAATTCGCCATAAATTGCCCTTCTTTGCGAACTTGGCATTTTTCGTTGATCGCTACCCCTGCGGATTGATACGGCTGTGGCGATGAAAAGCGATTAGCTGTCCACGACAAGCGGTCGGTTTCGTTGAAATCTTTGCAACCGATAATATCGGCTTGGAACACTGGTTCAAAAATACGATCAAAATCTGCTTTCAAGCCGTTGCTGAAATAGCTTCCTGTGGCGAGTACAAAATGTTCTGCACTGATCGCATTGTCTTGGTGAAGCTGGGTGTAAATCCGTTGTACTTTGCCATTTTCAATATCGGCTCTTAATGCTCTGTCGCCGTTTAACATCAAACCGCCTAAGCGTTCAAAGCGGTGGCGAAGTTGTTTATGTTGGCGAATGCCGAGTAGTGATGGCGGTAAGGTTGGTAATTCAAAAATCGTCGCTTCCACCGCTTGTTGTAACTGGTTGAAGAAACTTTGATCGTCCAAGCCAAAACAAGCTGGTAAGAAGATCGCTTCTGCCCCTTTGGTTGCCGTTTTGATTTCTGCCACAAGATCACGGAAAGCCAATTTGTGTTCTAACACTTGAGCGATATTCACACTACGGAACTCACGGGCATTGTTACGCAGTTGGTCAAGCTCTGGAATGTTGAGATAGCCAGTGCTTAATTCGCAGTGGGTAAATTGTGAGTTCTGTTTTAGGTTATCGGCTAACAGTTGTGGCTGGAAGTCGTGATAGCCTTCGATCCCCAATATCGCAATCGTTTTATAAGGGAAAGGTTCGCTACCTTTGACTGTTGGCACGCTATTTGGCGATAACCACGCCCCAAGCAAGCCACCTAAAGGCGTTACTCGTAGATGATTTTGTGCGGTAGAGCCGACTAAATCGAGCTTGAGCGATGTGGCAAGTTGTTCAAATTGTGTCGCTTTGGCAAGCACTTTCTCTTTGCCAAGTAAGCTATAAGGGTGCTGTGGCAACTGTTTTGCGAAAGTTGCATAGGATTTGCAAAAATCAGCGACAAACTCTCCGCTTGGTAAACGGCTGAGTAAATCCATTGAACCCGAAGAGAAATCAATCGCCGCTTGACCATTGTTGATAATCACACAACGTTTACCCTGTTCTTGTAGGGCAACCCCACAGGTTAAGCCTGCAAGACCGCCACCGATAATGACTACATCAAAATTCATTGCTATCTGTCCCCTGTTGAGCTTGCTCTGCAAGCGGTTGCACATCATTTAGACCTAATAAACTGTAATAGATCCAACTGGTAAAATCGGCTTCTCGAATGGCATCGCCCCACGCAATCGGCTCAATCCCACGCCAGCGTTCTTCCATAAAAGAAGCCAGTTGAGTGGTGGATTGCCGTGGTGTTGCCACTTCAAAACGGGTCATCAGCCCAGCGGCACGGCAGGCACAGAGTTCTGCTTGGCAAGTTCCCATACCAACGCGGGTACGGCGACGTAGATCGACAAGATTATTGACACTTAACTCGTCCACTGCATAGCGAACTTCCCCTGCGGTGACCGCTTCACACTCACAAACCAGAGAGCGGTCAAGACGTTCTTTATCCAACAGGCGAGTAGCACGAGAGCCATGACGATAAACTGCAGAATAGCGAATGGTACTTGGCAGTGAAATGACTTTGCTGTTGGTTTCCGCTCGGCTTTCACTTGAACCAGGTAAGGCTTTTTCTGCAGTAACACAGCGGTCGGTTTTGTTTAATTTTTTGCAAACGAGATCCGTTGCCCACTCAGCCATTAAGCGATAGGTCATTAACTTACCGCCTGTAATAGTAATAAAGCCTTCTAAGCCATCACGCTCTTGGTGATCGAGCAAGACGATACCACGGCTGACATTACGTCCTGATGGATCATCATCGGTAGCCACTAACGGGCGAACCCCAGCGTAAGCACGCAATACACGGGTATGTCTTAAACTTGGTGCAAGTTTTTCGCCTTCTCTAAAGAGAATATCGACTTCTTCAGGGGTGACGATCATATTGTCGATTTGATCGTAGGGAATACGGCTTGATGTTGTTCCGATAACGCTGATAGTGTCGCCTGGAACAAGAATATCCGCATCGGCAGGCTTACGGCAACGGTTGATCACCATTTTGTTGATACGGTGTCCCATCACCAGCAATGCGCCTTTGGCAGGGAACATTCTGATTTTCAAATCGGCATATTCAGCAATGCCTTGTCCCCAAATACCACCAGCATTTACAACAACAGGGGCAAAGAATTGACGGTCCACTCTGTTTTTATGGTCATAAACGTTCACGCCAATCACTTTACCACCTTCACGGATTAACCCTTTCACTTCGCAATAGGTAAAGACTTTCGCACCATTCTCTGTAGCATCTAACATATTTGATGCCGTTAAGCGAAATGGATCAATTGAGCCATCAGGCACAACCACTGCACCTACAAGGGCTGGATTTACCGAAGGCTCCATTTGCATCGCAAGTTTTGGATCGATAGCAACCGCTTCAATGCCTGATTCGCTACAGGCTTGTAAAAAGTTTTTTTGGTACGCTAAATCATCCTCAGGTAAAGTAATAAATAGTCCTTCCGTTTCGTCAATACAATGACGAGCGATCTTGCGTAGAATTTTGTTCTCTTCAATACATTCTCGAGCAGATTCTCTATCATTTACCGCATATCTTGCCCCACTGTGCAACAAACCGTGATTACGTCCTGTTGCCCCTGTCGCAATATCTCGACGCTCAAGCAAAATACAGTTAATACCACGTAAAGCACAGTCACGAGCAATCCCTGCGCCTGTAGCTCCGCCACCAATGATAATCACATCCGTTGTTAAGGGTGAAAAATCAGCCACGTTTTTATACATTTTTGGTGATATATTCATCTTATCCCCCACAAAATAAACATAAAACAAAATAATTTGAATGTATTTTATCCTTAATCATTCTTTATAAACAATAAAATGAGCGAAAAAGAAATTAAATTTGTGATAATAATCACATTTTTTCACTTTTTTATTTAATTTTGAAAGTTTGTTTTGTGAACTACCTCACAAAATGGAGAAATATTTCTTTTTTCTTTTTTGAAAAACTTTATCATTAGCGACTCTTTTACTCTGTGAATTTTCACACAAATAGATATTAATTTTGTCTATAAACAAACATTTTTATTCTTAGTTGGAGGCTCTATGTTTGGTCCTTTTAAACCAGCCCCGCACATTGCGGAGCTACCAAAAGAGAAGATAGATTCGACCTATAATCGCTTGCGTTGGCAGGTGTTTGCAGGGATCTTCTTTGGTTACGCAGCATATTATTTCGTTCGTGCGAATTTCGATTTAGCTCAAAAAGGTTTGATTGAAGCTGGCTTATACAACAAGGCAGAACTCGGTATCATTGGTACGGGGGCTGGTCTTGCGTACGGTTTATCTAAATTCGTGATGGCGTGGATGTCAGACCGTTCAAACCCAAAAGTCTTTTTACCATTCGGTTTATTGTTATCCGGCTTGTGTATGACAATGATGGGCTTGATGCCGTGGGCAACCTCAGGTATCGCAGTAATGTTCGTGATGATCTTCTTAAATGGTTGGTTCCAAGGTATGGGTTGGCCGCCGTGCGGACGTACGATGGTTCACTGGTGGTCTAAATCCGAGCGTGGTACGATCGTGTCTATTTGGAACTGTGCGCATAACGTGGGCGGTATGGTACCGGGCTTGATGGTGATTCTTGCTGGTGCAATTTACTTCAACACCTATGGCGTAGAAGCAACCGCGAAAGACGTATGGCAACAAGCGTTATACTATCCGGGTATCGCAGCAATGATTGCGGCAGTGCCAATCTATTTTATGATGAAAGATACACCACAATCTTGCGGTTTACCATCAATTGAAAAATGGCGTAACGATTACCCAGATGATTACGATGAGAAAAAATCTGAAACTGAATTAACCACCAAAGAGATTTTATTCACTTATGTATTGAAAAATAAACTCTTGTGGTATATCGCCATCGCAAACGTCTTTGTTTACTTAATCCGTTATGGTGTATTGAAATGGTCACCAGTTTATTTGGGCGAAGTCAAACACTTCAATATCAAAGGCACCGCATCGGCTTATATTATCTATGAACTTGCGGCAATCCCAGGTACATTACTCTGCGGTTGGGTATCCGACAAAATCTTCAAAGGTAAACGTGGTTTAACTGGTTTCGTGTTTATGATTTTAACCACAGCAGCTGTTGTTGCTTTATGGATGAACCCGGCCACACCTGAAGCAGAATTGGCTCAATATGCAGGCAAAGCGTGGTATGAAAACCCATATCAATTAATGGACTTCATCCTGATGACCACAATCGGCTTCTTAATCTACGGCCCTGTAATGTTAATCGGCTTGCACGCACTTGAACTTGCACCGAAAAAAGCAGCGGGTACATCAGCAGGTTTCACCGGTTTATTCGGTTACTTAGGTGGTACAGTATCTGCTTCTGCGGTAGTAGGTTGGGCAGCAGAGTACTACGGCTGGGACGGTGGCTTCTATGTCATGATCGCTGGTGGTGTATTAGCAGTACTACTCATGCTTATCGTTATGCTTGAAGAGGGCAAACATAAAGCGAAATTAGAAGATAGCTACGGCAAATAATTAACGATTAAAAGGAAGACTCTCTAGTCTTCCTTTTTATATCTATAAAAAGAGGAAAACAGTATGAAACTCACAAAATTTGCATTAGGTTTAGTAGCAACAGCAGTATTAGCAGGTTGCTCAACCTCAAACCTAGTCGCAACACAGTCAGATAAACTGATTATTGCACACCGTGGTGCAAGTGGTTATTTACCAGAACATACCTTAGAAAGTAAAGCTCTCGCATTTGGACAACAAGCGGATTATTTAGAGCAAGATCTTGCAATGACTAAAGATAATCGCTTAATTGTTATCCACGACCATTTCCTTGATGGCTTAACCGATGTCGCGAAAAAATTCCCAAATCGTGCGAGAAAAGATGGACGCTATTACGTGGCGGATTTCACCTTAAAAGAAATCCAAACCCTTGAAATGACCGAAAACTTCAGTGTAGAAAATGGCAAACAAGTTCAAGTTTATCCAAACCGCTTCCCAATGTGGCAATCGAATTTCAAAATTCATACCTTTGAAGACGAAATTGAATTTATTCAAGGATTAGAAAAATCCACAGGCAAAAAAATCGGTATCTACCCTGAAATCAAAGCGCCTTGGTTACACCACCAAGAAGGCAAAGACATTGCGTTAGAAACCTTAAAAGTATTGAAAAAATACGGCTATGACCAAAAATCAGACCTTGTTTATCTACAAACCTTTGACTTCAACGAGTTAAAACGCATCAAAACAGAATTGCTACCAAAACTTGGTATGGACGTGAAACTTGTACAATTAGTGGCTTACACTGACTGGCATGAAACGGAAGAAAAAGACAAATCAGGTAAATGGGTAAATTACGATTATGACTGGATGTTTAAACCAGGAGCGATGGCCGAAGTAGCGAAATATGCAGACGGCGTTGGACCGGGTTGGTACATGCTCATTGACGACAAACAATCTAAAAAGGGCAACATTGTCTATACTCCATTAGTTAAAGAGTTAGCCCAATATAAAATGGAACTTCACCCATACACTGTACGTAAAGATGCACTACCAGAGTTCTTTACTAACGTAAATGAAATGTATGATGCTTTATTAAATAAAGCAGGTGCAACGGGGGTATTTACGGACTTCCCTGATACTGGGGTAGAGTTTTTGAAAAAAGGTAAATAACGTTACTTTTTAAATAAGCGGTTAGTTATTGGAATATATTTGCAATAACTAACCGTTTTTATTTTCTTAAAAAATATACTATGTAACCTTAAATAATTTTCAGAAGAGACCCTATGACTAAAAAATACATCATTGCATTAGATCAGGGTACAACAAGTTCTCGTGCCGTCTTATTAGATAAAAATGCAAATATTGTTGAAGTAGCACAACGTGAGTTTACTCAAATTTATCCACAAGCGGGTTGGGTTGAACATAACCCAATGGAAATTTGGGCAAGCCAAAGTTCGACCTTAAATGAAGTGGTTGCAAAAGCAGGGATTAAAGCCGATGAGATTGCTGCAATCGGTATTACTAACCAACGTGAAACCACCATCGTTTGGGAAAAAGAAACAGGTAAACCGATTTACAATGCGATTGTATGGCAATGTCGCCGTACCTCGTCTTTCTGTGATGAATTGAAAAAAGCAGGTCATGCAGATTACATCCGTAAAACAACAGGTTTAGTGGTAGACCCTTACTTCTCTGGCACAAAAGTAAAATGGATTTTGGATAACGTAGAAGGTGCGAGAGAACGTGCGAAAAAAGGCGAATTATTATTCGGTACAGTCGATACTTGGTTAGTTTGGAAATTAACTCAAGGAAGAAGCCACGTCACTGACTACACCAACGCTTCTCGTACAATGTTGTTCAACATTCACACAAAACAGTGGGACGACAAAATGTTGGAACTATTAGATATTCCACATGAAATGTTGCCTGAAGTGAAAAATTCTTCTGAAATCTACGGACAGACCAACATTGGCGGTATGGGCGGTGTGCGTATTCCTGTTGCAGGGATTGCTGGTGACCAACAAGCGGCACTTTACGGACATCTTTGTGTCGAAGCAGGTCAAGCGAAAAATACTTACGGCACAGGCTGTTTTATGTTGATGAATACAGGCGCTCAAGCGGTTGAATCGAAAAACGGTCTATTAACCACCATTGCGTGTAACGCCAAAGGTGAACCTTGCTATGCCCTAGAAGGCTCAATCTTTATGGCTGGTGCTTCAATCCAATGGTTACGTGATGAACTCAAAATCATCCACGACGCTCGTGACTCTGAATACTTCGCCACTAAAGTTGATAGCACAAACGGTGTATATGTCGTGCCTGCATTTACTGGTTTGGGTGCGCCATATTGGGATCCGTATGCGCGTGGTGCTATCGTCGGTTTATCTCGTGGTGCAAACCGTAACCACATTGTGCGTGCGACATTAGAATCTATCGCTTACCAAACCCGTGAAGTGTTAGATGCAATGCAAGCGGACAGCGGCGAGAAATTAGAAACCTTACGCGTTGACGGCGGTGCGGTTGCGAACAACTTCTTAATGCAGTTCCAAGCAGATATTCTCAATGCTAAAGTAGAGCGTCCTAAAGTACTAGAAGTGACAGCGCTCGGTGCGGCTTACCTTGCAGGCTTGGCGACAGGTTTCTGGGGTAGTTTAGAAGAATTACGCGGCAAAGCAGAAGTTGAAAAAACTTTCTCACCAGATAACGATGAAGAAAAACGTGCAAGACGCTACAAAGGCTGGAAACGTGCGGTGAAACGTTCATTAGAATGGGCGAAAGAAGACGCTGAATAGTTTCTATAAATAGACAAGCGGTGAGTTTCTGCAAATTTTTTGCAACAACTGACCGCTTGTTTTTCTAATTTTATACCTAGCACGCAAAATGCGTAACCCAGTACGGCTTTGCCGTGCAGGGATGTTAAATAAATATCTTTTGATGATTTTATAACCTTAAAATATCAGCAAGCCCTAGATTTTTAGTTCGATACCATTCACAAAACACGCAATCTTACACTCCCCACAACCGTTACATTTTTCATTATCTAACGTTAAATCAGACAAAATCGCTTGCTGCGGGCAGGCTTGTTGGCAAGTATCGCAAGATTGTTTATTTTTTTTAAGGCAACGTTGATTAAAAACGGGACGTAGTTCTGTGTCGGCTTTGAAAGCGAGGTTTAACGCATTGGTTGAACAGATTTCGGCACATTTCCCACAAAAATCACAAGCGGAATAATCAATTTCGAGTGTTGCTTTGCCTTGCTGTAATTGAATTAAACCATAGGGGCAGACGCTCACACAGTCACCACAGCCGTTACATACCGATACAAACAGATGTTCAGGGCAAGCAAACGGCGGGCGGGCTACTTGGCGAGCGATTTCCGTACTCACACTTTTTTGCGTACCGCCAAGCAAACCGCGAAATAGCCCTCTGCGTGAAATAGTATTCATCGACAGATAGGCTTGATAATACTGTTCATCTTTTGCCATAGAAAATTAACGATAGAAAGTGACATTCGGCACAATCAGGAGCAACTGTTCTTGCCACACTTGCAATACCTGTTGTGTCAGCAATGCTAAACCTTGGTAGAACGGGTATTCCGTCTGTTCACTTGCCAGCTGTAAATAGCGTTTTGACCAAGTGAAGAAGTGCTTACTTAAAAACGTATTCAGCAATTCAGGGTTATTTTCAGCTAAATAAGCAGAGAGTAACAACATCAAACCGATATGATCTTCAGGTTCGTCGTAAGCTAAATTGAGTGAAAATTCGATTTGGTGCTGGCGTAAAAATGCACGCAATTCAAGTAGTGAATTACCGAAGATAACGCTTTCAGGATCAAGATAGACTGAACCCCAAGGCGGTGCAATCAAGGTATTTGGACCGATAAACATTGCCTGATGTTGCTCTGCTAAATCTGTTTGGCTGGCTAATAATTGGTTTATTTTTGCAGACGGCTCAACGCCTAACTGCTCTGCCCAGTCATTTTGATTGAAAAACGACAATACCTTTTGTGCCTGTTCGCTATTGGGTTCAAAGTAAAATAATGTGCCAAGCAAGCGTCCAGTAATGGAAATCCATTGTTGTAATTCAGGTTGCATAATAATCCTTATGAAGAAAATAGGACGTAATGATACGTCCTATTTGAGTATTGATAAAGTCACTCATTAACTGGCAATCGCCATTCCTGCTGTCATATGTAAGCCATAAAATAGTGTACGTCCTACCAGCTCTGCGAAGAGTGCAAAAATGACGGCAACTACGAGCAGAACGGTATTTTTGCTACGCAAGAAGATAAATCCAGCTAAACCGAGTAAGGCTAAACGTAATGCCATTAAAGGTGCAAAATCTGGGACTAAAGTGACCGCTTGTGTGACAGATGAGTGAATGTTGGCAAGGCTTGCTCCTTGATACATCACGGTAATTGCCACTAATACAACCCCGATCCAGTAGAGATAAGGCACCCATTTTAAGCAATACTCTTTATAGCTGTTTGGCTGTAATAATGTATAGCCTAAAGCCGAACCGCCGACAACAACGGTTAAATAAAATGCCCAAGATGTTAGAGGTGTATACCATGTTGGTACGGTGCTGATTTGATAGACATTTGCCATCATATACATAAAGACCAAACCGACAAGAGATGTAACCACTAACCATAATTTGCCTAAGGCTTGCGGCATTTTGTTTAAAATAGCAAGTAACCAGTAACAACCTGCAAGAGCAAAAAACAATGCACCGCTGGCAATTTCATTACTGAGCATTGAGCTACCGATGCGATTAAGTGAATTAAAGGCTCTTAGCGGTGAGCCTAAGTGCATAATAGATGCGACAAAACCTATACCAAGCAATGCTAATACAACAAACATTACTTTATGCACATATTGGCGGCTTTTGCTACTTTCAGCCTGACAAAGTACGAAAGTAAACAGTAAAAATGCACCGACAGCACTTTGTGCGAACACGGTAAATAGAATCAGTGGAAGTTCGTGTAGTCCGTTCATCTTACACCTCTCTTGGATTAGCTAAGAAACCGCTGGTATCGCCACTTGGTTTCGCATTTTTATTTGGTTTAACCACTAAGTTCGGTTGAGTCAAATCTGCGGGTGGTAGTGGTGCGATAGAAGCTTGATTGCCATATTTTTGACGCAACTCGTCAATCGGAGCGAAGTCTAAAGCACGCAATGGGCAAGCATCGACACAAATCGGTTTATCTCCTTCTTTCACTCGAGAATAACATCCGTCGCATTTGGTCATATGTCCTTTCTGTGCATCATATTGCGGTGCATCGTAAGGACATGCCATACTACAATAACGGCAACCGATACAGGTTTTTTCATCAACCACCACAAAGCCATCAGCATTTTTATGCATTGCACCTGTCGGGCAGACCTTAACACAGGCAGGATCATCACAGTGGTTGCAAGAGATAGACATATAGTAACTAAATACATTTTGCTCCCAGCAACCGTCCGCTTGAGCTGTCCAAGTACCGCCAGTATATTCATAAATACGGCGGAAATTCACTTCAGTACCGAGATCTTTGTAATCCTTACAAGCAAGTTCACAGGTTTTACAACCAGTGCAACGGTCTGAGTCAAAATAAAAGCCAAATTGTTTCATTATTCACTCCTTACATTCTCTCGATCTGTACTAAATTAGAATGTTGCGGGTTGCCCTTTGCCAACGGTGAAGGACGTTGTGTCGTCAGCACATTGATACAACCTGCGTGATCTACTTTGTTATTATCTGGGGCATGCCAAGCACCCTCCCCTAATGCAACAACACCAGGCATAATGCGTGGGGTCACTTTTGCGTGAATACGCGCTTCACCACGATCATTAAAGACACGAATCATATCGCCGTTTTTAATACCACGAGGTTCCGCATCAATTGGATTGATCCAAACTTCTTGTGGATTTGCAGCTTTCAATACATCTACATTGCCGTAAGTTGAGTGAGTACGTGCTTTATAGTGGAAACCTGTGAGCTGTAATGGGAATTTTTCCATTAACGGATCGCCGAAATGCTCAAAGCTGTCCACATGAATTGGAAGCGGGTGGATGACTTCATCTTTTTGCAATGTCCACTCTTTTGCAATTTCCGCAAGACGTGATGAGTAGATCTCAATTTTACCCGATGGCGTGCTTAATGGGTTTTTCTCTGGATCTTCACGGAAATCTTTATAGGCAACATAGAAACCATTCGGATCAAGTTTTTTGAAAATCCCTTGTTTTCTAAATTCTTCAAATGTTGGTAATTCAGGAAGTTTTTCTTTAGATAGAGCGTATAAGTGGCGTAACCATTCTTCTTGACTGCGATTTTCTGTGAATTGTTCTTTGACATTTAGTTTTTCTGCTAAGTCACTCATCATGTCATATAGCGTTTTGCATTCAAAGGAAGGCTCTATTACTTGATCCGCAAAGATAATGTAGTTCATATTTGCGACGTAGGCATCCATACAAAAGTCCATTTGTTCTGATGCAGTACAATCTGGTAGTAATATATCGCTATATTTTGCGGTTGATGTCATATGGTTGTCGATGGTGACAATCAACTCACATTGCTCTTCATTTTGTAGAATATCGTGAGTGCGATTGATATCAGCGTGTTGGTTAATTAAACAGTTACCAGCATAGTTCCAAATCACTTTAATCGGTGCGGTTAATTTCTCAACACCACGAATACCATCTGTTTTAGCGGTCATTTCATGAGAGCGGAAAATAGCATCTGTCCATAAGAACATTGGTATACTTGCTTTTACAGGATTTTCAAGGGTAGGCATACGAACAAAAGGAATTTTATATCCACTTTCTCTTGCACCTGTATTTCCACCATGAATACCAACATTTCCTGTTAAGATTGCTAACATAGCGATGGCACGAGAAATTAGCTCCCCATTACTACGGCGTTGTGGCCCCCAACCTTGAGAGATGCAAGTAGGCTTTGTATTACCAATTTCACGGGCTAATTTAATGATTCTATTTGCTGGAATACCTGTAATTTTCGATGCCCATTCAGGTGTTTTGGCAATTCCATCATCGCCTTGTCCTAAAATATAGGCTTTATAGTGTCCATTTTTCGGTGCATTTTCAGGTAATGTTTTCTCATCGTAGCCAACACAGTATTTGTCTAAGAAAGGTTGATCTACCAAATTTTCGGTAATCATCACATAAGCAAGTGCAGAACAAAGTGCAGCATCAGTACCAGGGCGAATAGGGATCCACTCATCTTCACGTCCAACACCTGTGTCTGTATAGCGTGGGTCAATGATGATCAGTTTTGCATTCGATTTTTCCCTTGCTTGCTCAATACAATAGGTTAATCCACCGCCACTCATACGGGTTTCTGCAGGGTTATTGCCGAATAGTACGACTAATTTGCTATTCTCAATATCCGCCATACCGTTACCCAAAGCCCAGCCTCCACCATAGGTATAATCTAAACCGACAGCAATTTGAGCAGTACTGTAATCGCCATAGTGATTGAGGTAGCCACCGATACAGTTCATTAGACGTGCAACAAGGGTTGCACCAGGTGGCCAAGATTTGGTTACAGTACCTCCAAGAGTTCCTGTTCCGTAATTAAGATAAATACTTTCGTTGCCGTATTTGGCAATGTTTTTCTGTAGGGATTGAGCAATTTCTTTGAGAGCTTCATCCCAACTAATTCGTTTAAATTTGCCTTCACCACGTTTACCAACCCGTTTCATTGGATATTTTAAACGGTCAGGATTATACACACGGCGACGCATAGAACGTCCACGAAGGCAAGCTCTTACTTGATGATCAAGATTATAGGTATCTGTCCCCGTATTATCTGTTTCCACATAGGTGATCTTATTATCTTTGACATGCATGCGTAGCGGACAGCGACTACCGCAGTTTACAGTACAAGCACTCCAGACAATTTTTTCATCACTTGTTGTATTGGTTTGTGGTACAGGATTTGCCATTGCATTAAATGGTACGGCAAGATCAGCTGCCAATGCGGCTACACCAACAGAAGAGCCTTTAAGAAAGGTTCGGCGCGTCACATTAGGCGTAAGATGTAATTTCTCCATATTTCCTCCTAAATTTATGACTTTAGTTTGAGTGAAAGTGTAGTCCTAAATATGAAAAATATCCAAACTAAAAGGAGGGAAATTGGGAAAAATATGATTGAAATCAATAAGTTAATTATTGATAATTATTCTTTTTTAAGTAGTGGTTCTCATTGTTCAAATAGAGTACAAAGCGGTCAGTTCTTACAAATTTTTTGCAACAACTGACCGCTTGTGTTTTAGCCTTTAAATACTGGCAACATGCCGAACATGGTTAAGAAGTGGAAGGCAGCGACTAAGATGCCGAACAGAATTAATGCACCAACCATTAGTGACCCTCCGCAAGCGATAAAGCCTTGTTGGTTCGGGTTTTGTTGGCGGACTTTGTAGACTAGAATTGCAGGGATAATACAAGTCCAAATAGTTGCCACTGCACCTGCATAGCCAATCGCTTTTAAGAAGCCGAACGGGAATAATACGGACAGTATTAATGGCGGTAAGAAAGTAACTAGCCAACTTTTTGTTCTACCTGCTTTGCTGTTCTCAAACTTGAAGAAATCTGCCAAGAAGTCAAATACGCCTAATCCTACACCGATAAAAGATGAGAGAATTGCAGCCATAGAGAAGGCATTGAGTGATTGTTTGATATGCGGTGAATCAATTACGCCACCTAAGGTTTTTAGCAATACATCAATATTGCCGTCGCTTGCGATAATTGGGGCGAATTGATCTCGTGGTAAATTGCCGAAAATGCTTAATAGCCAAACAAGATATAAGAATAGCGAAATTAATGTACCGTATAAAATCGCTCGGGAGGCTTTTTTCTCTTCGCCGTAATAAGCACGCATAGATGACACAGAGTGGTGATAACCAAAGGATGTTAATGCCACAGGGAGCATCATCATAGCGTATTTAGCATATTCAGACGTTTCCGTTTTTGCGCTGTCAAATAAGGTTTCAAGACTGATATTGCTCGTTAAACCGAAAATACTGAAGGCGAAACTGAGCACCATAAAAACAATTAACAGCACAGAAATTCGGTCAACGGCACGGGTGGAATGCCACACAAAAGCACCGAATACGAAGACAAACAAGATCGAAGCAATTTTGCTATCTAACCCTAGTAAATCTTGCAAGATCAAGCCAGATGATGTGATATAAGCGTACAGCAAAATTCCACCGACGAAGTAAACCGCAAGATTGTTAATAACATTGACTTGGTTGCCTAACACCGCTTTCGTGACGGTATTGAATGAGGCACGAATATCGTATTGTTTATAGGATTCCAATAACATCCAGCCAGATAGTGTCATCATAATCATGGTGAGCAACATGACGAGGATGGTCCACATCGTCCAAGAGCCAGCTCCCGCACTGGGTAATCCAAGCATACCTGCACCGACACAGACACTTGCAATAATACACGCACCGCCAAAGACAGAAGGTTGTTTACTCATTTTTTTCTCCTTTTGATTGGGGGAAGTTCATTTTCAGCGTTTCGAACGGGCGGACACATCGGTCCGCCCCTACGATGTAGCTGTCTGAAATCGTGTTTACTTACCCCTTGTTTCTATTTAATCCACTTCTTTTAATAAGGCAGTGAAGTGTCTTAACACTTTTGGCTCATAACTGAAGGTTAATCCTTTGATATTGTTAATATTTTCTTTCACTTTTTGGAACGCTTCAATAATAAAATCCATATGTGTTTGAGTATAGGTTGCTCGTGGAATGGTTAAACGTAGCAATTCTGCTGGGCAAGGTAGCTGTTTACCCGTTTTCGGATCACGTCCAAGTAAGAATGAACCAATTTCTACAGCACGAATACCAGCAACTTTGTAAAGTTCACAGGCTAAGGCTTGAGCTGGGAATTGTTCTGCAGGGATATGTGGTAAGAGCTTACCTGCATCGACAAACGCAGCGTGTCCGCCCGCTTGTTGGCACACTACACCAATCGCTTCCAAGCCATCAACCAAGTATTGCACTTGGTTAATACGATATGCTAACCAATCTTGACGCATACCGTCTTTTAAGCCGACTGCCAAACGCTCCATCGCTCCACCTTCTAAGCCACCGTAGGTTGGGAAACCTTCTTGTACTACACAGAGTGTGCGGCATTCGGTATAAACATCAAAGAAGCTATCATCTTTAAAGCAGAGTAAACCGCCCATCGGCACCATCGCATCTTTTTTCGCTGACATTGCCAACATATCAGCATATTTATAGCTTTCGTAGGTGATCTGTTCAATCGTCCAATCTTTATAGGCTTCTTCACGTTGTTGAATGAAGTAGGCATTTTCTGCAAAGCGAGCGGAATCCATTACGACTGGAATATCATATTTTTGTGCAATTTCATACATTCCCTTCATATTTGCAATAGAAACGGGCTGACCGCCAGCAGAGTTACAAGTGATAGTACACACAATATAAGGCACGTTTTTCGGATCGGCTTCTAAAATCGCTTGCTCTAATTTTTCGAGATCAAAGTTGCCTTTGAAATCACTACGAACGCCCGTATCAAAGGCTTCTTTGGTATAGGTATTTCGCACTGTACAGCCATTAATTTGGCTATGACCTTGTGTAGTATCAAAGAAGTAGTTAGAAATAACGACCGCTTTTGAACGATCCAAGCCTTTTTCTTGTTCACGTTTTTTAATCAGAACAGGAATATAAATTTGCTCCGCACCACGTCCTTGGTGGGTTGGAATCGTATATTGATAGCCAAAGATCTCTTTGACGGCATTGGCTAACGCGTGATAACTACGGCTACCGCTATAAGCTTCATCACCACGTAGCATCGCCGCTTGCATATCTTGAGTGACTGCACCTGTACCACTATCAGTCAACAAATCGATAAAAATATCTTCGCTATCTAATAAAAACGGGTTCATCCCTGCTTTTAAAATCGCTTGTTCACGATATTCACGGGTAGTACGTTTTACGGGTTCAATCACACGAATACGGAAGGGTTCTGGTAAATGTTTGAAATTTTGCATAATAAAATCCTTACACCAAATAAATTTGGTGGCTTAAATGAATAACAAATTGAAATAAAAGAAAAATCTAAGCGAGAGGATTTAACGGAAAGAAAAAAGAGAGTTTATGATCGAGATTAAACCACCGACTGAGTAAGATTGTAGAGACTTTCATAGTAAGCTCCTTACAGGGTTTATGGACATAATCATAAATATTAAGGACGCTGAATAGTAACAAGGTGTGATGATTTTGTGTAAATTATTTGTTTAAAATGTGACCATTGTCACAAATTATTTACATAGATTTGTAGATTGAGTGATGTTGGGAAATGAATACAAGCGGTGAGATCATGATAAAAATTTGCAAATTATTCAACAAAACTGACCGCTTGTATGGTTAGTCGATCTACTGACTGAGATAAGCTTTCAGATTTTCCATCTCTCTTTGAGCATCCGAAACCCCTAAATCGTACATAGCTTGAATTTTAGCTGGATCTTTTTCAATCCGTTTAATTGGCAACGTTTGTGACGGGCGGATAACAAAAATGTTGCCCTGTTGCTGTTGTTCAATGACCTGCTCAACACATTCATTATAGTTTTTATAACGATGAATTAATGCTTCAACCAATTTAGGATATTTATGGTAGAACAATTTACTGAGTAACGGACTGGAAGGTGATTTTCGATAGTCCAGCGGACGAGTAAGTACAACAATGATTTTATCATAGCCGAGAGCTTGGCATTGCTTGAGCGGAATGCTATCTGCAATACCGCCATCAAGGTATTTTTTACCATCCACTTCCACAATATTTGACACATAAGGCATTGCTGATGTCGCTCGCAAGGTTTCCATCTGTGCAAAAGGATCAGTGATTTTATGGTATTCCGCTAAACCCGTTTCGATATTGGTTAAGGTGGCATAAAAATCAATCGGCGATTGTTTAAAGGTATCGTTATTAAAAATATCCAATTTAAACGGCACATCATAAAACGCAAATGCCTTATTCACGATGTTGCCTGTGGTGATTAAACTGCGGAAGCCTAAGTAACGGGGATCGTTGAGATATTTCAGATTATAGCGTAAGGCACGCCCACGCTGTTTAGAAGGAAAATTCGCCCCGAATAGCACCCCAGCCGATACGCCGACAATGCCGTCAATGTGAATGTTTTCATCCATAAACACATCCAACACGCCTGCGGTAAACATTCCACGCATTGCACCGCCTTCTAGTACTAATCCGATTTTCATTACATATCCTATTGTAAAAAAATGATGAGCTATTTTAGCGTGTTCATTGAACATTGTGAGAGCTTATTTACTGATTTTAGGTGAATTTTTCGATCTATATCGAAAAAATGATTTTTATACATTGTGAACAAGATAAGTAAAAGTTAGGGTATTTACACTTGTTTTATATCAAATTTGTTATATTTTGGTAATATATGTGGAAGATTACTTTTTATGAAACGCTCTCAGGGCATTGTCCGATTGCTCATTTTATTGATGGACTGTCGCCTAAACTGCACGCAAAAGCTTTGCACGATATTAGTTTATTACAAGATTTTGGGAATCAGTTAGGTATGCCCTATTCTAGAGCAATGGGGAATGGTTTATTTGAGTTACGTATTTCACAGTCTAATAATGCCGTAAGGATTTTTTATTTCTTTATGAGAGATGAACAGATTATTCTCACTAACGGTTTTATCAAAAAGACTGAAAAAACACCGACAACGGAGCTTAAAAAAGCATTGGTATATAAACAAGACTATGAACAGAGACTGAACAATGAACTTCAACGAATTTAAGCAAAAATCGCTACAAAATCCAGAAATCAAACGAGAATATGACGCTTTAAAGCCACAATATGAGTTAATCAAACAACTTATTGCATTACGGCAAGAGCAGAAACTGACTCAAAAGCAACTTTCTGAAAAAATCGGTGTTGCTCAAAGTGCGATAAGTCGCTTAGAAGCTGGAACACATAATCCTTCTATTGCCTTTTTACAGCGAATTGCAAATGGATTAGGGAAAGAATTGGTGATTGAGTTTCGTTAGAGATAAGCTAAGTGAATTGTATAGGGTGGTTCTTAGCCCACCCTATAAATAAGAGAAATTCTTATTTCCCTAACCCAATAATCTCCCAACGGTTATGAGATAACCCTTCGATTTTGCCTTGTTTCACGTTGGTGATGTAATCAATCAACATATTTTGAATCGTGCCAGCTTCTTGACCCATTGCCACTTTAGATTCCCAAACCACAGGGATTTTTTGACCTTCAAAAATACCGCCTTTTTTGGTTAATTGACCAAAGCGATAAGAGTTCATACCCACTTTGAGTTTCATCTCATCGGTCACTTTGCGCCCGTCCGCAAGGGTTAAATCCACGATTTTGCTACCGTTTGGGTTGCGTAAATCAATTTTGTAACTCACACCGCCGAATAAGTCGAAGGTCACATATTTTGATTTACCACGCACTTCATTATAACGGTAGTTGGTATCGCCTGGTTGGATCGTATCAAAGTAATCTGCTGACCATTCCATATATTGTTTCAGCTGTTTACCTGTCATTTCGTACACGGATACATCACCACCTGCATAGCGGTAGTTGTAGATAATGTCTTTTTTCTTAATATCACCTTTATCTAAACGCACTGTTTCATAGTCAAAGGCAAATGACACCACGTCCGCTTTGCTATAATGTTGTTGCACATCGTGAATGAGTGATGACATTCCTGTATCTTTTGAGAACGCAATAGACACTCCGTGATTTTTGCCTTGTGGGATCATATCGTTTGCAACTTGACCGATCACCACGTTATTTAAACGGCGAAGTTCTTCGTGATAAGGTTTGTAGATTTCGACGATTTTTGGATCAGATTCCAATTTATTCACAGGCACGGTTTTTGCAGATTTTGACAGCAATTTGACCGCTTGTTTATCGTCCACATCAAAGGTTAAATCCACTTCAGACACAACCGTGCCATAGCGGTGTGGCTCGGTGATTAAGGTATTTTTGATGGTTTCGCTTGGTACGTTTTTATGCATATGTCCTGCGATAATCACATCAATACCGTCCACCGCATTCACTAAATCCGCCACGCCCGTGTCTGCAATGTTGTTCTCGTTTTCAATGCCCATATGTGCAATAACGATAATCGCATCAACGCCTTTCGCTTTTAAGTCGGCGATTTGAGCTTTGGTTTCTTCGATTGGGGAAGTAAATTTCATATTATCGAGATAACCAGTGTCCTTTTCAAAAGTCGCAGACATTGGCGTAGTTAAGCCGATAATCCCGAGTTTTACCCCATCTTTTTCAATGATCGTCGTTGGATCAAGATAACGTTTACCGTCTTTGTGATAGAAGTTTGCGGTGATTTTTTTCGCCTGCATATCTTCTAAAATGGCATCTAACGCTGGCATACCAAAGTTAAATTCGTGATTACCTAAAACGAAAATATCGTAATTCATCGCATTTAACACTTTTGGTACTGGGTTGTCTTTGGCATATTCCGCTGTTTTAGCAAAAACTTCCACTTGGTTGTCCTGAATCGCATCACCCACTTCAACTAACAATACATTTTTGTGGTTTTTACGCACATCGTTCACATAGGTTGCAATTTGGGCATAAGAGCCTGAACGATCTTCTACGTCTGCACCATAGCTCCACGGCACAACACGCCCGTGAACGTCTGATGTCCCTAAAATTTTAATGTTCACTTCTTTTGCAACAGCCACGCTGACTGCCGATAACATAAAGAAAGTACCTAGTAGTTTTTTCATTTTTTATCCTTATAGGTTTGAAGTAAAAGAAGGAAGCCATTCTTCCGCACTGCCGTCGTGGTCAAAATTGTTCACCACGTCAATGCGTAGAGATTCGCATACTTGTGTCGCCCCTTTGGCAGTTAAGCCTTGTTCAACAAGATTAACGGCATTGCAGAAAGTGTCGTAATCGGAACTGCCTAATCCGACAACCCCAAATTTCATTTGGCTGAGATCAAGATTGCTTTCGGCAAGTTGTTGGAAAAGGGGTTGGATATTTTCAGGCAGTTCGCCTGCTCCGTGTGTGGATGTCACGACTAACAGGGCAGTTTGATGTTGAATATCGGCTAATTCGGATTGGTTAAACAGCTCAACTTGATAGCCTTGTTCGGTGAGAACATCATTGAGATGATCGGCGACATACTCCGCACCGCCTAAGGTGCTACCAGTGATGATACAAATAGATTTCGACATAGCATACTCATATTGTAAAAAAATCGACTTATTCTAGAAGAATTGTTATAAAGAATAAACCAGTTTTGCATCAAGGAGAGAGAATATGAGCTGTATCACATTGTTAGTCCCAAATAAAACTCATCAAACCGAAGTGATGGCATATCGACAGGCTTTTTCAAATCACGCGATTGACGGCGGTGCAATGTTAGAGAAATTTGATGACTTCTCTCAATGGCTGGATTATTTAGCACAACCTGAAGGCTATCTGACCGCTTGGGGATTTAACAAGGTGCAAGACTCGACCTATCTTGCGTGGCATACACAATTACATCGAGTGGTTGGAATAATTAATATCCGCCACAATCTCAATAACGACTATCTGCGACAATTTGGCGGACATATCGGTTATTCCATACACCCTGACTTTCGCAAGCAAGGTTACGGCTCGGAAATGTTGAAATTAGCTTTAGCAAAGGTAAAAACGCTAGGCTTAGATGAAGTGCTGATTACCTGTGAAGAAAGTAATGTAGGCTCTGAAAAGGTGATTTTAAATAACGGCGGAAAGTTTGAGGCTATCGTTGTATTTAACCAAGTCAAAAGAATGAAACGGTTTTGGGTTGAGGTGTTGTAAAACAAGCGGTCATTTCGCTAAAAAATTTTGCAAAATTTTCTACTGATCTGACCGCTTGTTTTTAACTTTTTAAAAGGTGCTAGAGATTTTTTCTTAAAAGTCAGTTTTTTTCAATGTCTTCAACAATGATTTGATCAGGTTCTAGCATAGGGAGAATTTGAGATAACTCTTTTCGTGCTTCATAATCTAAATTATTTCTATGCGATATATCAAATGTTTTAGTAAATATAAGAATTTGTCTTATACCTCTATTATTTTTTAACTCTTCTTTTTCTAACGTTTCGAAGAAATAGTTGTGCTTTTCTAATAAGTTGATAAATTCTTGATGAGTTTCAACTTTATTATTAATTAAATACAGTTTTGCTTTTATAGAAAGATACATATTTAATTCCTATTTGAATAAATCAATACATTTTTGACTTTTGTTGTATTTAGTCAAAATACCGCTCTCAAATAACAAGATAAATTCTGTGCTGTATCTTGTGGTGAGTGGGTAAGTTAAACATTCTTTACCTCTATCTGCCTCAGTGGTAAGTGGATATCCCAAAATCTCTATAATTTGCTTCTTATTCATTCCAATATGAATATCATTAATAATTTTTTCGACATCATTAATCGGTTTATCAATCTCTGGAATAGCAATATGAGAAGGTGTTTGTTGACACCCCACAAGAAGCATAATAAAGGTTATTGATTTAATAAGTACTCGCAAAAAAACGCTCCAAAAGCCCATTTTCATCGAAATAGGCATGTAAATAAGACGTGCTTTGGCGAGGTAGAGGAACTGGAGAGACCTGATATATAACACGATATACCCCTGTAGAGTCATAGTCATATGTTTCTTTTTTCCCTTCTATTTTTTTAGAAGTAGGCTCTCCTAAGATAGAGATGACTTCTTGTTTCGTCATTCCAACCATTAAACTTCTTGATAGTATTTCATAGTTAGTATTAGGAGGGATAGAGCCACAACTTGAGAGAAAAGTACATACAAATAAAATAGATAATAGTTTTTTCATTAGTTCTTCCTTTTATTAAATACTACAAATTGCCGAAGCTTCATATAACTTCCCATTTTCATCAAAACAGATTTCAACATTAGCGTAGTCATACCGTTCTTTTTTGCCCCTCGCTTCTTTTTTATCTGGTAGTTTTCCTAATACGGAAATGACTTCTTGCTTTGTCATACCTGGAGCAAGCAAACTGGAGTTGACATAAGTACCCGATGATGCACAGCCTACAAGAGTGAGTATACTGAGTTGCGTTACAACAAATTTATTCATCTTTATGCTCCTTATCTCAAAATATTACATAAATGAATTTATTGAAATTCTATGCTTTTATGATGCTTATTGCAAGAATAAAAACTACGAAAATATGCACTTATAGAATAATTCTAAGTGTGTGTATATGGCGAAATTTGTTCCAAGTGAGATTGATCGATTAATAGGGCAACGTATTCAAAGAAGACGTAAGGAGTTGGGTTTTACGGCAGAAAAACTTTCTGAATGTGTGGATATTTCTCAACCTCAATTCTCCCGCTACGAACGTGGGACAAATAAAATCAATATGGCTCATTTGGTTGCGATAGCGACGTTTTTAAAAACGCCAATTAGCTACTTTTTTGCGGATTGTATGGAAGAGTTTGGTTGGAATAATGATGAAATGGAGTTAGATCGCCATTGGCAAGAATTGAGTGCTTCGCAGAAGGCGTTGTTTATTCCGCTGTTGAAGGAATTACGCAAAAATAATTAAAGATACTGACAAGCGGTGCGATTTATAAAGAATTTTGCAAATTTTCATTATTATGTAGCACTTGCACAAACATTTAATTTTTTCGTAGGGGCGGGGTTTATCCCCGCCCGAATCTCATATCAGGGCTTACGGGCGGGGATAAACCCCGCCCCTACATAATAACCGTTATTTCCCAAGCAACTCCGCCCTTACAATCGAAGCCCCTTGGCTCAAGGCGTTGAGTTTCGCACGGGCGATGTGGCGTGGCATAGGTGCCATTCCGCAGTTGGTGCTTGGGTAGAGTTTGTCGGCATCAACAAATTGCAACGCTTTGCGGAGCGTATCTGCGACTTGTTCTGGCGTTTCGACTACGTTGGTGGCAACATCAATCGCACCGACCATTACGATTTTGCCACGCACTAATTCGAGCAAGTCCATCGGTACTTTTGAATTTTGGCATTCAAGTGAGATGATGTCGATGTTGGATTGTTGCAATTTCGGGAAGCTCTCTTCGTATTGACGCCATTCGTTGCCGAGCGTTTGCTTCCAATCGGTGTTAGCTTTGATACCGTAGCCATAGCAGATATGCACAGCCGTTTGGCACTTCAAGCCTTCCGCCGCACGCTCTAGTGCTGCAACACCCCAGTCGTTAAGCTCGTCAAAAAAGACGTTAAATGCAGGTTCGTCAAATTGAATAATATCCACGCCTGCCGCTTCTAGCTCTTTTGCTTCTTCATTGAGAATTTTGGCAAATTCCCAAGCTAATTTTTCACGGCTTTTGTAGTGACCATCATACAGTGTGTCGATCATTGTCATAGGGCCAGGTAATGCCCATTTGATCGGCTTATCGGTGTGCTGGCGTAGGAATTTCGCATCTTCCACAAACACAGATTTTGGACGGCGAACCGTTCCAACCACACTGGGTACACTTGCATCATAGCGATTGCGGATCCGCACGATTTCACGCTTGGTAAAATCCACGCCTTCTAAATGTTCAATGAAAGTTGTCACAAAGTGCTGTCGGGTCTGCTCGCCATCGCTAACAATATCAATCCCTGATGCATTTTGTTCCGCAAGAGCGATCAACAACGCATCACGTTTAGCCTGTAACAGCTCATCGCCACTGAATTTCCACTCAGACCAAAGTTTTTCAGGCTCAGCAAGCCAAAATGGTTTCGGCAGACTGCCTGCAGTAGAAGTAGGTAAAAGAATTTTGCTCATTATTTATGTTGTCCTTTATTCATTATTTTTCATTTAACCAAGCATCTAACACCGCTTTATAAGGCTTGATGAAATGCTCTTCAGTATATTTACCTTGTTGAACGGCAAGTTGAGCCCGTTCGACACGGTCATATTCGACTTTAGTCAGAGAATAATCTTTGCTCGTCAAGCTAGGTTTGTAAACCTGCCCCGCCACCGAGTTAGCGTTATATATTTCTGGGCGGTAGATTTTCTGGAACGCTTCCATAGTTGCAATGGTGCTGATTAGCTCAATGTTGGTATAGTCGTTCAGTAAGTCCGCTTTTTCATCAAAATAGAACGCATAGGGTGCGACGGATTTTGGAGGCATAAAGTAACGCACTTTCAAGCCCATTTTTGCAAAGTAGGCATCAGTTAATGAGTAGTCATTTTGTTCATATTCCACGCCTAAAATCGGGTGAACATTGGTTGTTCTGTGGTAAGTTCGAGTGGTTGCTACGCTCAAGCAGATCACTGGTGGCTTTTTGAATTGTGCAGTACATTCAGGTGAAGCCAGTAAATGTTTGAACAATTTGCCGTGCAGATCGCCGTAGCCTTCTGGCACGGTAAATTCAGATTTATCTTTGTTGTGATCGAGCAGTAACACGCTGAAATCGTAGTCACGCACAAAAGAAGAAAAGCTGTTGCCCACAATGCCGTCAATGATTTTACCCGTTTTTTTATCAATCACAGATGTTTTGAGCCATTCTAACGCTGAGAAAAATTTACCTGTACCTTCTACATCAATATCAATAGAAACAATATCCAAATTGACGGAGTAACGATCCGAAGTGGGATTATCCCAGTTCGCCAAGTCGTTAAAACGTTTATCGATCATTGCAATAGCATTTTGCAGGTTTTCTTTACGGTTCTCGCCACGGGCAAGGTTGGCAAAGTTGGTGGTTAAGCGAGTGCTGTTCGCTGGCTCATAGTTTTCATCAAATCTTTCAGTATGCACACGGCATTGGAATTGGGTTGTCATTCTGTTCTTCCTACTCATTTTGTTAAGATAATGTGAATTAAATCACAACTTTTGATTGAATAAAAATGATAGATTTTGGTGTTTATTATGAAAATTATTCAAGTTTAATAATGGGGATGATGTGGTGGATGTTGAGAAATCAAAGATTATGCAAAGATATAACTCCGCCTTCCACTCTTTTTTTGTATAATGCCAATAGTTCACCGCATACAAGCGGTCAGATTGAGCTAATATTTTGCAAATAGAGAAAAGATTATGTTTGAGAACCTATCCGACAGACTGTCTAAAACCCTGAAAAACATTACGGGGAAAGGGCGTTTAACCGAAGATAACATTAAAGATACCCTGCGTGAAGTGCGTATGGCGTTGCTAGAAGCCGATGTGGCTCTGCCTGTGGTGCGTGAGTTTATCAATAAAGTCAAAGAGCGTGCCATTGGTGAAGAAGTCAATAAGAGCTTAACACCGGGGCAGGAGTTCCTGAAAATAGTGCAAGCTGAACTTGAAAAAGCGATGGGTGAAGCAAACGAAGGGTTGAACCTTGCAACACAACCGCCGGCGGTAATTTTAATGGCTGGTTTGCAGGGGGCAGGTAAAACCACGTCTGTTGGTAAATTGGCGAAATTCTTAAAAGAACGCCATAAGAAAAAAGTGCTTGTGGTGTCTGCCGACGTTTATCGTCCAGCGGCGATTAAACAGCTTCAAACCCTTGCGGAAGCATTAAAAGTTGATTTCTTCCCGACAGAAACTTCGCAAAAACCGGTTGAAATTGCAGAAGCGGCATTGAAACACGCCAAACTCAATTTCTTTGATGTGTTAATTGTCGATACCGCAGGTCGTTTACACGTTGATGGCGAGATGATGGAAGAGATCCAGCAAATTCACTCGGTATTAAACCCGATTGAAACCTTGTTTACTGTCGATGCAATGACGGGTCAAGATGCGGCAAATACTGCCAAAGCCTTTAACGAAGCCTTGCCACTCACAGGGGTGATTTTAACCAAAGTAGATGGTGATGCACGTGGTGGTGCGGCGTTATCTATTCGTCAAATTACCGGCAAGCCGATTAAATTCTTAGGGGTTGGCGAGAAAACCGATGCCCTTGAGCCGTTCCACCCTGATCGTATCGCTTCACGCATTTTAGGTATGGGCGATGTGCTGTCGTTGATTGAAGATTTACAGCGTTCAGTCGATCAGGAAAAAGCCGAGAAAATGGCGGCAAAATTCAAGAAAGGCGATGATTTTACCCTTGATGATTTCCGTGAACAGCTCGTAGAAATGAAAAAAATGGGCGGTATGATGTCGATGCTTGATAAATTACCGGGGGCGAAAAACTTACCTGATCACGTTAAAAATCAAGTCGATGACAAAATGTTCATCAAAATGGAAGCGATCATCAATTCAATGACCCTGAAAGAGCGTGCCAACCCAGACATTATCAAAGGTTCACGCCGTCGCCGTATTGCATTGGGTTCAGGTACGCAAGTGCAAGATGTCAATAAACTGCTCAAACAGTTTGACGAAATGCAACGTATGATGAAAAAAATGCGTAAAGGAGGTATGGCAAAAATGATGCGTGGAATGAAAGGTATGATGGGTGGTGGTCTTGGTGGCTTAGGCGGATTGGGTAGCATGTTTGGGCGTAAATAGGTTTTAAATAGGTGGAGTCTTCCACCTTTTTTCATGGGCTACAAGCGGTCAGATCTTCTCTATTTTTTGCAATTTATTATGAACATAACATCGTTAATATTTTCCCGTGGGATTTTAAAACTTCCCGCATTACAGGCTTTTTTACCAGAACATCGAATCATCGCATCGACGTTCTTTCAATCACCAAAAGGGATTCAAAATGTGATTGGCTGGGGAATGCGTCCTTCTACAGTAAAGGCTCGCCAATATGCTGAACAGCATCAGTTGCCTTATATTGCCTTAGAGGATGGCTTTTTACGTTCTCTAGGGCTTGGCGTTGAAGGCTACGCCCCTTTTGCTTTGGTTTATGATGATGTGGGAATTTATTACGATACGACACGTCCTTCTCGTTTAGAGCAGTTAATTTTAGCAAATCAAGTTGATGCTCATTTGCTGGCGGATGCGGAGAAAGCGATTAGTCTGATCAAACAATACCGTCTATCTAAATATAACCATGCCTTAGATTTTCAGGAAATGACACCAAAAAGCAAAGAGCGTGTATTAGTGGTAGATCAAACCTTTGGCGATATGGCAGTAAAATATGGTCAGGCAGATGAACAACATTTTAAACAGATGCTTGAGACGGCCATTTCAGAAAATCCACAGGCTGAAATCTGGGTGAAAACACATCCTGATGTGTTGACAGGCAAGAAGAAGGGATATTTAACGGATTTAGGCGCATATTCAGAACGTATTACGCTATTTACCCAAGATGTAAATCCTCCCTCTTTATTGGAAGTTGTAGATAAAGTTTATTGTGTCACATCACAGTTAGGTTTTGAGGCATTATTATTTCAAAAACCTGTGGTAACCTTTGGTGTGCCTTGGTTTGCAGGTTGGGGAGTGACAGATGATCGCCATCCCAATGTCCGTTCATTAGGTGAACGCCGTCAGCCCCGCAGTGTGTTGCAACTGTTTATCGCCAGTTATTTGCAATATAGCCGTTATATTGATCCAAATACTCAACAATCGGGCTCTATTTTTGATGTTATTGACTATCTTCATCGAGCAAAATTACTTAATCAACGTTTAGCAGGAAATCTCTATTGCGTTGGAATGTCATTATGGAAGCAAGCCGTCATTAAACCGTTTTTTAAATTACCCTTATGTCGCCTCCATTTTGTCTCTTCGCAAAAAAAACTGCAAAACCGACCGCTTGTAGATAATGCGAAATTATTAGTTTGGGGGGCAGGTAAGCCAGAATTACATACCTTTGCGCAACAACAAAATCTGCCTATATTACGGATGGAAGATGGCTTTATTCGATCTGTTGGGTTAGGTTCGAATCTTGTTGCACCACTATCTTTAGTGGTAGATGATTTAGGGATTTATTTTAATGCGGAACAGCCTTCTCGCTTAGAGCAAATCTTACAGCACCAACGCTTTTCTTCTCTAGATATTGATAATGCAGAGCAGATTAAACAACGTTTAATCTCTGAACATATAGGAAAATATAATGTAGGTAGTCACGGATTTATGTTAAAACAGACCGAGAAACGTACGATTCTCGTGCCTGGACAAGTAGAGGATGATGCTTCTATTCGTTTAGGATCGCCAAAAATTAAACGAAATCTTGATTTATTGAGCAAAGTCAGAGAATTAAATCCAGATACTTATATTATTTATAAACCGCATCCAGATGTCGTAAGTGGTAATCGTGTTGGGCATATCCCGACTGAAAATGCGTTGAAATTCGCAGATGAAATCGTTGAAACTGCAAATATTTTAGATTGCATTATGCAAGTTGATGAGATTCATACCATGACATCACTTGCTGGATTTGAAGCCTTGTTGCGTGGAAAAATTGTGCATTGTTATGGTTTACCGTTTTATTCAAATTGGGGATTAACACAAGATCAGTTACAATTAGAAAGAAGGGCGCGTAAATTAAGTTTAAATGAACTAATTTCTGCGGTATTGGTCTATTATCCGCTTTATGTTGATCCTCAGAGAAAGCAATTTATCAATGCGCAAGGTGCGATTCATATTTTACAAAAACAAAAATTGTTACAAGTAAATGACGGCATCAAACGCCCTTGGATCGCAAAACAGATGGGTAAATTAAAACAACTTTATCAGACATTACAATAATTATAGGTGAAGAATGGTTCGCCATTATTTAGACGAATTAGTGGATTCCTCAAAGAATATCTTGTTGTTACAAGGTCCTATTGGTTCATTCTTTTATGAATTCTCTAAATGGCTACAAGCGCAACATAAAACTGTATTTAAAATTAATTTAAATGCGGGAGATCAGCTTTTCTACCCACAAAGCGAACCTAACACATTTGCCTATCGAGAAAGTCTGATTGGATTTTCCTCCTTTCTCGAAACCTTTTGTTTAGAACATCAGATCGATAATATTGTCTGTTTTGGTGATAACCGAAAATATCATCGTATTGCTAAAAAAGTAGCAAATCATCTTAACATTACATTTTGGGTGTTTGAAGAAGGGTACTTCCGTCCACATTACATTACTTTTGAGAAAGGTGGCGTCAATGCATTTTCACCTTTGCCAACATCTATAGATTTTTTTCAGCAATTTGAGGGAAAATTCCCAACAATTCCCGCGCCTAAATCAGTCGCAAAAGGTTTTATGCCAATGGCTAAACTAGCGATGCAATATTATTTCAGTAGCTACTATTGTCGCCATAAGTATCCCAAATATGAGCATCATCGTATTTTAAATACACTCTACTATGTCAAGCTCTGGATCACATCAGGGATAAAAAGATTACATTATTATATTTATGATCACTCTTTTGCACGGAAAGTTGAGCAAGGGAAATTTGGCGACTTTTTTATCGTCCCTCTGCAAGTGTATGATGATAGCCAAATTCTTGTACATAGTGATTATGAAAGTGTTGAGGCCTTTTTAAGAGATGTTTTAGACTCTTTTGTACAAGATGCGCCGAAGCATTTAAATTTAATTGTAAAACACCATCCTATGGATCGCGGTTTTATTGATTACGGTGTAGTAATTGATGAATATTGCCGGAAGTATCCTCAGCTCAAAGGGCGAGTTTTTTATATTCATGATGTGCCAATGCCTGTTTTTTTACGTCATGGCAAAGGTATGGTTACACTCAATAGCACGAGTGGTTTATCTGGTTTATTACACAATATGCCAGTAAAAACATTAGGTCGAGCGAATTACGATATGGAAGGCTTAACATATCAAGGTTCGCTTAAAGAGTTCTGGTCAAACCCTACTTCGCCTAATGCTGAACTCTTTGATTCTTACCATAAATTTCATTTAAGTAAGACCCATATTAATGGGAGCTTCTATAATGAAGTGATTCTGCGTTATCCATATAATAAGGGCTAGGGGTTAAAATCGCCCTTTAACAAAGGCATTAGATGATAGAAAATATGTTTAGGTAAAATATTTTCCATACCTTGCTGAGTAACGTAGCACTGTTCTTTACCATAAGCGCCAATCAATTTCGGATCCGTTGCGCCATATAAAATAACATTCGGCTTATCCAAAGCAGCTGTTAAATGGCTCAAGCCTGTATCCACAGAAACCACGGCTTTTGCCCCTGCAATTTCCAGAGCGAGTTCTGCTAATGTAAGTTTAGGCAGAACCTTAACCAACGGCGATACTTGGGCAAGCCTTTCCGCTCTTGCTTTTTCTTTGTCGTTTCCCCAAGGCAGATGTATTGAAATGCCTTGATCGCTCAGTTGTTTTAGTAACTCAGCCCAATAGGCTTCTTGCCAATGTTTATCTTCTCTGGTTGTGGCGTGAATAGCGACAATGTAAGGGTTGCAAGCGGTCGAATTTGCAAGATTTTTGGCAAATCTATCCGCTATCCCATAATCGCCAATCGTAGTTGGTAAATCATAGCCAAGAGCCATCGCGAAGAGTTTTCGGATACGTTCAACGGCGTGTTGTTGATAGGGAATGTCGAAAGTTTTATCGTAAAAACAACTACTTAATCCTTCTCTTGCACTCTGTTTATCATAACCATATTTTGTGCCGTTAGCTAAATGCGTAACTAACATAGCACTTTTTAATAAGCCTTGTGCATCAATAATGGCATCATATTGTGTGGCTTGCAGTTGTTTTTTATAGCTTTTACACGCTTGCCACGTTTGAGCTGAAAACAGATTTTTCCGCCAATGGCGAATGGCGATAGGAATAACTTGATTGACTGCACTATGCCATTTAGGAATTTCAGCAAAAGGTTGTTCCACCACCCAATCAAATTGAACATTAGGAATGGCTTTTTGAGCATCGGTCAATGCAGGCAATGTGTGGATCACATCGCCCATTGAGCTAGTTTTAACAATGAGAACTTTCATTTAATAACTCGTTTAACTTGTCCAACACCATTTCAGGTTTAATATCGATCAAACTTTGATGATAACCGTCTTGCCCTTCGCCTTTGCGAATCTTGATTAAACCGCCTTCAATCAAACGGATAATTGCCGCAGATTTAGAGAGCGGTGGCGTATACTGTGGGCTAGTTGGGCCGTAGAGCGCAACTAGTGGTCGGTTAAGGGCAGCAGCAATGTGCATTAGCCCCGAGTCGTTGCTGACTACGGCTTTGCAATCCGCAATTAAATCAACAGCTTGATTTAAATCCGTTTGCCCTGCAAGGTTGATGCAGTAGCGTTGTAAGGCTTCAGGCAAGCTATTGCGAATTTGCTCTCCGACTTCTTCATCTTTTTTCGAACCAAATAAACGTACGGAGTAGCCTTGTTCAATCAGTTTTTGAGCCAGTGTTGCGTAGTGGTAATGAGGATAACGTTTCGCAGGTCCAAATTCTGCACCCGGGCAGAAACCAATTGCTTCACGGTTTTCGGCATATTCAAACTGTTTGGCAAAATGTTGTTTGGTTTGTGCAATTTGCTCGCTATCGACTTGTAAGTAAGGATAGGCAATCGGTAAGTTTTCTGCTGTTGGGATTTTACCTTGATCAAACGCAAGCGCTACATAGCGTTGCACCATCATTGGATAGTCGTTTTTATTAGTGCGTAAATCGTTGAGAAAACCGTAACGCATTTCGCCTTTCCAGCCACGACGTTGTGGAATTTTCGCAAACAGCGGAATAAAGGCTGATTTCAATGAGTTAGGCAGAACGATTGCCATATCGTACTGATTTCGCAAATTTTTGCCTAAATCGTACCGCTTGCATAACGCAAACGAACCGTGACCGATGGGCATTGAGATCGCTTTGCGAACTTCTGGCATACGAGAAAGTAATGGGCGACACCAGTCGGGCGCCATCACGTCAATTTGGCAATTTGGATAATTGGTTTTGAGCTGTTGATAAAGGGCGTGGGACATCATCATATCGCCGACCCAAGAAGGTGCAATGACTAAAATATTCATTGTAATTCCTATTTTTTAACACAGTTTTCTGCGAGTACTTTATTTCTATTGTCGCGTAGTTTCCATTTGCCACTAAAATCTTCTGACCATACCCAGCGGATATTGCTATATTTTTGGCTTTTTTTCGTGACGACCGAAGATAAGGTATGTGTTGTTTGGGCAAAGGTTAAATGAATAGCTTTCTTTTTTGTATTATCTGGTTCAATGGTGACTATTTTTTTATTGTCACATTGATATTTAATAATAGATTGATTTTTTACTTTGACAATCGTATTACTTTTATCTGGTTCAGGTAATGTTTGTTTTTGTTCTACTTGGGCTACGGGAGACATGCTAGATGGCGTACAAGCAGTAACGAATATCCCACACGTTGATATGAAAAGAATTGCGTTTAATTTCCCTACATTTTGCATACTATTCTCCTTTTTATCTTATTGAGAAAAAAGGCAACGTGCCTTGCGTTGCCTTTATTTTTAATTATCTGAATGTGTAGCTACCATCTGCTTGACGCGTGTATCGACCTGCGCCAATAACCATTTCAGCTACGCGATTATTTTTATCTAATCTCACCGTCACTTTTTCACCCACTTTTAGGTTGCTTACGGCGCCATTCACTTTACTCATCGCATTTACGTCTGAAATGTTTAAGTTATTGTCACGGAAGACCTGCATTAGAGATACACCTTTCGGTACCGTTAAGGTTTTGCTTGCAACAACACCGCTAGCCGCTGATGTTGCAGGTTTAGCGGTCACAACTTCTGCTTTAGGTTTTTCTGCTGTTGTTACTTTTTCTGCTTTCACTTCCGCTTTTGGTTGTGGCGCTGGTTTGATTTTCTCTACTTTTTTCTCGGTAGTTTGCGCTTTCTCGGTTTCCGCTTGATAAATCACACTGCCACTCGATGTAGGTTTTTTAACTGGCTCTACAACAACAGGTTTATTGGTAATAGGTTTATTCACAACAGGCGTTGTTTTCTCCACGCTTGGTTTTGCTGTTTCAACGGCTGGCTTAGCTGGTACAACAGGCTTCACTGCAACTGCTGGCGTTGTGTCTTGAGCTGGAGCTGTTTGCGTTGCTTCTGTTGTTGTCACTGGTGTTGATGTTGCTGGCGTTTGTGCAGATGGTGTTGTTGTAGTTTCTGCCGTTGTTTGTGTATTCGCTACTTGCTCATTTGTTGCTTGTTGTGTCGCTTGTGCTTCTTGCATTGCTTTTGCTTCTTCTTCCGCACGTTTAGCTTCTGCTTCATCAACTGGACGGAATTCGATTGGTAAGCTGTTGCCTTGTTCTTGTAGTTGTTCTACTGTTTCTGGTGTATTTGGTTTAAGTAAAAAGAATACCAACAACAGTGCTAATGCCAATAATCCGACTAAGATCAGGCGACGATATTTAGATGGCACTTTATTAAGTGCTGGTTTTTTTGCTTCTGGTTGAGGTTGTGTTGGAATTACACGCTCAATATTGTTTGTATTCATTGTTGGTGGTACCGCTGTCGTTTGTTTTAACGTTTCTGTTGTTGATTTAGGCTCTGTTTGAACACTTTTTGGTTCGGTTGAAGCCTGCTCTTTTAATGCGCTCTGTGCTGGTTTTTCTTCCGTAACCGGAGCAAAGGCAAATCCTGCATTTTTTATGGTTGCTGGAGATGTCGCAGGTTCTTTTGTCGCATCTGTAATTTCTTCTTTGGTTGATGTTTGTTGCTCTTCCATTGAGGCAAATGGTGTTGATGCATTCGTCGGACGCTTCATTACTGGTGTAAATGTGTGTCCTGGTGATTTGGTTGAATGTAAAGAAAAGTTAAGCTTTGGGGCGCTTTCTTTTTCTTCATGATTGATAGCTGCTGTATTTTCTACCGTTTTAGCTGGTTCACCGAAAGTAGGTTCTTTGCGCATATTTTGTTGGCTCATAATGATTCCAAGTAATAGTTTAAAAGGAGTAAAAATAAATCTATTTTAAAGGATTTCTTTTTTATCAGCATCAGATTTTCTAAAAATTTATGTAACAAGCGGTAAGTTTTATCTATTTTTTGCAAATTAACGCTAAAAACCAAAGTTTTGTTTTGTCGAATACTTTTTTCTATTTTTTCGATCTCTGTCGAAAAATACATTTTTGCTCATTGCAGGCTTTTTGTCTGGTTTGTAAGGTATGCGGGCAATTTAAACCAACCTTAAAGGAGCAATTTATGAAAAAACTCTCTCGCTATACATTCGGCCTTTTACTTGGACTTTTCTCTGCAACCACATTTGCGGAAGAAAAAATGACTACACCAACAGAACCTACGCCAGTAGTGACAGAACAAGTCGCAACAACACAAAAAGTAAATGTGAATGTTGTCAATATCAATACCGCTACAGCCGCAGAAATCCAAGATAAGTTGGTCGGTATTGGGGCGAAAAAGGCACAAGCGATTGTGGAATATCGTGAGAAAAATGGTAAGTTTTTAAATGTTGAACAACTGACTGAAGTTTCTGGTATTGGTAAAGCAACTCTTGAAAAAAATCGTGATCGAATTGTGATCGAATAATCATCTACTGGGGCGAATCTTTTTTCGCCCCTACTCATTTTTCCTTGTGTTTGCTATACTTTGCTCCCTTTATGTTATTAATTATCGGATATAGCAATGCAATTAAGATCCTACCCAGCGCCAACTTACGCACAACGTGCCAAAATCGCGTTTCAATATATGATGCCACAGCTGTACTTAACCCAAGCAGCGGGCTGGCTTGCGGAACGTAAATGGGGAGCAATCACTCATTTCATCATCAATGTTTTTGCGAAAAAATACCAAGTCAATTTAGCAGAAGCAGAAAAAACCAAGGCTTCTGATTATGCGTCATTCAATGAATTTTTTATTCGCCCATTAAAAGAGAATGCTCGCCCAATTAACCAAGATCCGCAAGCACTCTGTTTACCTGCGGACGGTCGAGTGAGTGAGTTGGGTAAAATTGAAGAGAACCAATTATTACAAGCGAAAGGCCACCAATTTAGTTTAGAAACCTTACTTGCTAATGATCTTAATCTGGCAGATAAATTCAAAAATGGCAATTTTATTACCACTTATTTATCGCCAAGAGATTATCATCGTGTGCATATGCCTTGTGATGCTACCTTGCGTAAAATGATTTATGTGCCTGGTGAGCTGTTTTCGGTCAATCCATTTTTAGCCGAACACGTTCCAAATCTTTTTGCACGTAATGAACGTGTGATTTGTGAATTTGAAACGGCATTTGGGCCTATGGTGCAAATCCTTGTAGGGGCAACTATTACTGCCAGTATGAGTACTGTTTGGGCGGGCGTAATCAATCCACCAAGAGCAAAAGAAGTGACGGTTTATGAATATCTCACCACAGGCGAAACCGCAGTACATCTGAAAAAAGGGCAAGAAATGGGGGTATTTCGTTTAGGCTCTACGGTGATTAACTTGTTCCCGAAAGGTGCCGTGGAGTTGGAAGCTCACTTAAAAGCCGGTGAACCAACCAAAATGGGTGAACGTTTAGGTAAAATCAATCTCTAAAAGTGGGGCGTTCATATACGCCCTTTGTTATGTGTAAGGAAAACAGATGAAAGCCAAGCTACTTATTCCACTGATTGTTTTTTTAGGGTTAATTATTACCTTTACTATTCAGCTTCAACGCAATGCCAATGGGGAAGATCCCAAAGCTCTTGAGTCTGCACTCATAGGTAAAACGATCCCTGAATTTAAGTTAGAGTCGTTATACGAAGCAACACAGATGTTAGATTCATCTGTAGTTAAAACAGGAACGCCACGCTTGTTAAATGTATGGGCAACTTGGTGTCCAACTTGTTTTGCGGAACATCAATTTTTAACTGTTCTTGCTAAACAAGGGATTGAAATTGTCGGGATAGATTACAAAGATGAGCGTGCTAAAGCCTTAAAATTTTTAAAAGATTATGGTGATCCTTACAAAGCCATTGTTTATGATCCAAAAGGCTCTTTAGGGTTAGATTTAGGGGTTTATGGTGCGCCTGAAACCTTTATTATTGACGGTAACGGCAAAATTCATTACCGCCACACAGGTGATGTGAATGAAAAAGTGTGGAATGAAGTGCTAAAACCCATTTATGAGAAATTGAAGTAATGGCTATGAAGAAATTATTTGCACTCTTATTGCTTGTCCCTGCATTAAGTATAGCTTCGACGGATATTCAGCAGTTTGATAATGCACAGCAAGAATCCGATTATCGTGCATTAATCCAAGAACTACGTTGTCCTCAATGTCAAAATAACAATATTGCAGATTCAAATGCAACCATTGCGACGGATATGCGTAACAAGACCCTTGAGCTATTGAAACAGGGTAAAAGCAAAGATGAAGTCGTGGGTTATATGGTGGAACGTTATGGTAATTTTGTGACCTATGATCCACCGATTACACCAGCGACTATTTTACTCTGGCTTATGCCGTTATTATTAATTGGAATCGGTTTAGGCATTATGTTTAAACGTAAAAAGCGTGTACAAGCGGTCAGTTCTGAGCAAAAAAATGCAAATGTGATCGACAAAGCTCGTCTTAATCAAATTTTAAATGAAAGGGATAAATAATGAATTTTTGGATTTTAATCACGGTTATTACGCTGATTATTGGCGTGGTGGCGTTCTACCCTTTATTAAAACAACGTCAGCAATTAAGCTCACAAAAGCGAGATAATCTCAATAAAGCCTTCTATTTTGATCGTTTGAAAGAAGTAGAACGTGAAGTAGATGAAGGGGTGATCGAAGATAAAGAGCAAACCACGTTAGAGTTACAACAAAGTTTATTGGATGATATTCCTGAACAACAGGCTAAAAAAGTGGTGGAGGCAAAGAGTCATCTAGGTAAGATTTGGTTTATTGCTTTGATTTTGTGTATCGGTGGTATTAGTGCGGGTATTTATTGGAATGTCGGTTCGTGGTTTAGTGGCACCATGCTTGAAATGAGCCACAAAAAGCTAGATTATTTTTATGAGCGGATTAAAACGGAAGAAACCGATCCACTTTCTGAACAAGAGCTCAATCAGTTTGCGATGGCACTACGTGTCGAGTTACAGAATAATCCACAAGATGATAAATCATGGTTTATGTTAGGTCAGGTTGGAATGGCGCTGGATAATGGGCAATTAGCCCTTGATAGCTTTGCCAAAGCGAGCAACTTAAAACCAGAGAATACTCAATATAAACTACGCCATGCGGAAATTTTACTGTTCTCTGAAGATCCAAAAGATAAATCTCAAGGTGAGCAACTGCTTAAAGAAGTGATTCGAGTCGATCATACCAACACCAATGCCTTGAGTTTATTGGCTTTCCGTGCATTCGAACAGGAAGACTATAAAATGGCGGCAATGACGTGGGGAATGATGTTGAAGTTAATGCCTGAAGATGATCCGAGACGTGAAACCATTGAGCGAAGTATTCAGTCAGCATTATCGATGATAAAAACGGACAATAAAGAAAATCAGAAATAAAAATAAAAGAGCAAGTTGAAAAACTTGCTCTTTTTACATCTTATTTTAATACTGCTAAAGCAGCTTCATAGTTAGGCTCTTGTTTGATTTCAGGCACTAATTCACTGTGTAGTACCTTATTATTTTCATCTAACACAATTACCGCACGTGCTGTTAAACCCGCTAATGGACCTGTTGCAATATCAACACCGACTGCTTGGTGGAATGCTTTATTACGGAAGGTTGATAAGGTTTGTGCATTCGCAATGCCTTCTGCACCACAGAAACGTGCTTGTGCAAATGGAAGGTCAGCTGAAATGCAAAGTACAACGGTATTGGCTAATTCAGCCGCTTCTTTGTTAAATACACGAACTGAGGTTGCGCAGATACCTGTATCAATACTTGGGAAAATGTTTAAGACTTTACGTTTTCCCGCAAAATCTGAGAGTGATACATTTTCTAAACCATTATTCACTAATGTAAAATCAGACACAGAACTACCCGCTTGTGGGAATTGACCTGCAACTTCGATAGCATTTCCTGCTAATGTAACTTGGCTCATAATGACTCCTATGTGGTTAAAAAACTAGTGCAATATAACGATTTATTAACAAAATGGAAATGAATTTTAGTAATATAGTTTATGCTTATCTTTTTGGCAAATGGGGACATCTCAGCTATACTTTATCTAAATTTCTTTGATTTAAGGTTTTAACATGTTAAAGCTTCTTCGTATTATTTTTGTGGCTGTATTAGCCATTCTAATTAGTCTTATTGGCACAATTTATGCATTAATCCGTTTCCGTCATCCGAGTAGTGTTGGCGTTGTTGCTCGTATGTTTGGTGCTTTACATCGATGTCTTGGGATTAAACTGATTACGCGTAATTATTCGGGCTTTGATAAACCTGCGATTTATATCGGCAACCACCAAAATAACTATGATATGGTAACGATCGCTTCAATGGTTCCACCGAGAACGGTGAGCATTGGCAAACGCAGTTTGATTTGGATTCCTTTTTTTGGCTTAGTATATTGGGCAACGGGGAATATTTTTATTCACCGTGAAAAACGCAGTAGTGCCATTAATACGATGAATAAAGTCGGTGAGATTATTCGTGATAAACAGATCTCAGTATGGATGTTTCCAGAAGGTACGCGTAGCCGTGGGCGTGGGTTGCTACCTTTTAAAACAGGGGCGTTCCATACGGCGATTGCGGCAGGTGTGCCGATTGTGCCGATTGTCTGTTCAACGACCCATAATAAGATTGACTTAAATCGTAAGGATAATGGCGTAGTGATTTGCGAACAATTAGAACCGATTGATACGTCAGGTTATGATCGTGAAAATCTCAAAGAACTAATCGAAAAATGTCACCAAATTATGCAAGCTAAAATTGAACAGTTAGATCAAGAAGTGGCTCAATTAGAACGTAAATAATATGAAACTTTCTCGCCGTCAATTTTTACAACGTTCCGCTTTTGTCGGTGCTATCTCTTTAGCTCCGACACCATTGTGGGCAAAAAATCGTACTGCCTTAACGATTCCTCCTATTATCGAAGTAGGACGCGGTCGCCCTGTAAGATTAGATTTTAGAACCGCACAGACTCAGTTTGATAAAGGCAAATTGGTTGATGTATGGGGCGTAAATGGGCGTTATCTTGCCCCAACGGTGCGAGTGAAGTCAGGCGATTTTGTTAAACTCACCTATACCAACAATCTTCCCCAAGCGTTGTCTATCAATATTCAAGGCTTACAGGCAACCACCGAGATGATCGGTTCTATTCATCGTAAAATGGAGAAAAATAGCAGTTGGTCGCCAATTTTATCGGTCAATCAACCCGCTTGTACCGCATGGTATCATGCCGATACGATGTTGAATTCGGCGTTCCAAGTTTATCGTGGCTTGGCTGGTTTATGGATTATTGAAGATAACGAAAGCCGAAAAGCATCATTGCCAAATAAATATGGCGTGAATGATATTCCCTTAATCTTGCAAGATCAGTTGATTAATAAAGATGGCGTGCAAGTGATTGATACTCAAGCGAACCAATTCTTTGGGAAACGCTTATTTGTCAATGGGGTTGAATCACCTTATATGAATGTGCCGAGAGGCTGGGTGCGTTTGCGGATTGTGAATGCTTCCCTCTCTCGTCGTTATGATTTACGTTTAGATAATGGTAAGCCGTTATATTTGATTGCAACGGGGATTGGATTTCTAGCTGATATGGTTGAAATGGAACATATTCCCCTTGCACCGTCGGAACGAATTGAAGTTTTAGTGGACTTAAATGAAGGGGGAAATGTTTCGTTAATCAGTGGCAAGAAGCGAGATTTTTTTGATGAAGTTGGGCAATTGTTCAAAGATAACAACGAGTTAAAGGATAATGTGGTATTAGAGCTTCGTCCAGAGGGTCTGCCTTCAGCATTAAATGTGACCCCCAAACTTCCTCCATTTAATGTGGAAGAGTTTAACTTAAAAATTACCCAAGAACGCAAAATCAATCTCCGCCCACAGGATCGTTTAATCAATCAGCAACGATTTGATCCTAAACGGATTGATTTCACGGTGAAAAAAGGCTTGGTGGAACGTTGGTATTTAACCACAACGGAAGCGGTAGGTTTTAGCTTACAAGGTGCGAAATTTATTGTGGAAACGAAAAATCGTCAGGCTGTGCCTCACAAACAGTTGGCTTGGCGAGATTGTGTATGGTTAGAACCAACGCAAGAAACCACATTGTTGGTTAAGTTTGAACATATAGCCTCTGAGCAACAGCCATTTACCTTCGGGGTATCCGATTTAATGTTACGAGATCGTGGTTGTATGGGGCAATTTGCTGTTACGGAATAGCATTAAGCGGTCGGATCAGCGAGAAAATTTGCAAAAAAATGTGGAAATCTTACCGCTTGTGTCGCATTCGCTGATAGAATACAGCGATTTTTATTTCCGCCGAAACAGATAGGAAAAAATTATGACAACAGAATATTTAGATTTTGAATTGCCGATTGCTGAACTTGAAGCAAAAATTGAAGCATTGCGTTCCGCCGTAGGTAATGACAACAAGATCAGCCTCGATGATGAAATTGCACGCTTACAGAAAAAGAGTGAAGAATTAACGAAGAAAACATTCGCAGATTTAGATGCGTGGCAAATTTCTCGTATGGCTCGCCATCCAAGTCGCCCTTATACCTTAGATTATATTGAGCGTATTTTTACCGAATTTGATGAACTTGCTGGCGACCGTGCTTTTGCAGATGATAAAGCGATCGTTGGCGGTATTGCACGTTTAGATGGTCGTCCAGTGATGGTAATTGGACATCAAAAAGGGCGTACCGTGAAAGAAAAAGTGAAACGCAATTTCGGTATGCCAGCACCAGAAGGCTACCGTAAAGCCCTTCGTTTAATGCAGATGGCAGAACGTTTCAATATGCCGATTATCACCTTTATTGATACACCAGGAGCATATCCAGGCATTGGTGCAGAAGAGCGTGGACAGTCAGAAGCGATTGCACGCAACTTGCGTGAGATGTCCACCTTAAAAGTGCCTGTTATCTGTACGGTTATCGGCGAAGGCGGTTCAGGCGGTGCGTTAGCGATTGGCGTGGGCGATAAAGTGAATATGTTGCAATACAGCACCTATTCGGTGATTTCCCCTGAAGGTTGTGCTTCTATCTTATGGAAAAGTGCTGAAAAAGCCTCAACCGCTGCGGAAGTGATGGGCTTAACCGCACCTCGCCTAAAAGAACTTGAGCTAATTGATAATATCGTACCAGAACCATTGGGTGGTGCGCATCGTAACTTTGATGAGATGGCAGCAAACTTGAAAAAACGTCTCATTGAAGATTTGGCGGACTTAGATCCACTTGATGCGGAATCATTAACAGATCGTCGTTATCAACGTTTAATGAATTACGGCTACGTTTAATTTCTTATTTTGATGAAGCGGTAAGATGAAGGCAAAATTTTGCAACTCTCTTACCGTTTTCTTTTTGTGAAGCATAAGAAGAAAAGTAAAAAAGTGAATAATCGATTTAAGTGATGAAATAGAAATAAATGGTGCCGACTACCGGAATCGAACTGGTGACCTACTGATTACAAGTCAGTTGCTCTACCTACTGAGCTAAGTCGGCATAGGACAAGATGTCTTGGAAAGAGTGCGCATTTTAGCGATTTTCTCTCTTCTTGCAACTATTTTTTAATTCACAACGTAAAATTTTACCTGAAAAGGAGTTTGATTTAATGAAAAATGTACTATCCATTCAATCTCATGTTGTTTATGGTTATGCAGGTAACAAAGCGGCGACGTTCCCAATGCAATTATTAGGCATTGATGTTTGGGCGTTAAATACGGTGCAATTTTCGAATCATACACAGTATGGTAAATGGAAAGGGATGGTTGTGCCTAAAGAGCAAATTGGTGAGATTACTCAAGGCATTGCGGAAATTGAGGCATTACATGAATGCGATGCGGTGCTTTCTGGTTATATCGGGGCTGCGGAGCAAGGTGCGGAAATTTTGGCTTGTGTTGAGCGTGTGAAATCTGTAAACCCAAATGCCATTTACTTTTGTGATCCTGTCATGGGGCATCCAGATAAAGGGTGTATTGTTGCACCTGGGGTAGCAGAATTTTTACGTGATGAAGCCATGGCGAAAGCAGATATCATCGCGCCGAATTTGGTGGAGTTGCGAGAACTTACAGGCTTGGCAGTAGAGAATTTTGAACAGGCTCTTGAAGCCATTAAGTTTATTCGCAGTAAAGGGGTTAAGCGTGTATTGGTAAAACACTTAAGTAAAGTTGGGCAAAATCCTTCTAAATTTGAAATGGTGTTAGCAAATCAAGACGGCATTTGGCATATTAGTCGCCCACTTCATGAATTTGTCGCAAAAGATCCTGTGGGCGTAGGTGATTTAACAAGCGGTTTGTTTTTAGCAAATTTACTCAATGGTAAGTCAGATTTAGAGGCTTTTGAACATACTGCAAATGCGGTCAATGATGTAATGAGCGTAACTCAACAAAGCGGAAAATATGAGTTACAAATTATTAAAGCTCGCGCATTGATTGTTGAGCCACAAAGCCAGTATAAAGCAGTTAAAATCGCTTAACGGAAAAGTTGTAATAACAGCATATAAATGGCAATCGTTAATAAAATGATTGCCAGTAATTTTTGCATGGTTTGTGGTTTTAAAATGCCACGTAATTTCATTGAAAAGAAGCTGGTCATAAAAGAACAGCTCACCACAATAGCGACAACGGTGAAATTCACATACCCCACTTGCCAAGAGTTTTCTAAATAGACAGGTGGGGTTTTGCTTAGATAGCCATATAAATTTCCTAATCCACCGATAATCATCATATAGTTGCTGTATGCGGCAATCTGATGGTTTTTTACACTTGGCAATAAACTGATCAGTGGTGCCATAATCGAACCACCGCCAATTCCCGTCATTCCAGCAACACTTCCCCCGAATACACAGACTGAAATGCCTTTGATATGCTCTTTTATCGGGCGACAAGCGGTCAGATTCCCTGATTCTTTTGCAAAAAAGAGACGTAGTGCTAATACCAAAAGTGTGATAACAAATACAGCCACAATTAACCAATTCGGTACAAAGAAACTGGCTTCAAACCCTAACTGTACACCAATAATCATGCCAATAGACCAAAGAAGTAGGGATTTGATGTTAATAGAGACTTGTTGTTTATAAAAATAAATCAGGTTGATCGTCGCCGTTCCCATTACCGTCATCAGTGACGTGGCCGCCACCATTTGTAGAGGAAATTCAGGAAATAGCGTGTGCAAAATCGGCACCATTAAAACGCCACCACCAATACCAAAAAGGGCGGACATGAGATTAGTCAGTATGCCGCAAGCGATTAGAATGAAAATCGTAGTGAGAGTCATCTTCTTCTCCCGATTGAAAAGCATGAAATGTGTTGGCGTTATTATGAAAGGGAAAACAGAAGAGACTTTATGATCGTTCTCATATTTTTAGGCTGTTTTTTGGAGTGAAATTTCATTAATTTCTAAATTTGTGAGCAAGATCACTTTACATTTATGACAATTATCATAGTTTATTTACATCTAACGAGATTATGCTAAGGCTGTTCTAAATTCCTAGAATGACATCAGTCTATTTCATCGTAACAATTTAAGGAGGACTATATGTTTCTTACAATAGTCAGTTTTTTAGTTGTAACCGCCGCAGTCGGTTTAATCTCTTGGTATAAAACCAAAGGGGATGATTTAAGCACTTCAAAAGGCTACTTCTTGGCTGGGCGTGGATTGAGTGGCGTAGTCATCGGCTGCTCAATGGTATTAACTTCACTTTCAACGGAACAGTTAATCGGGATCAACGCAAACTCTTATGCAGGTAACTTCTCGATTATGGCGTGGACAGTGCAATCTGTTATCCCACTCTGTTTCCTTGCGTTATACCTGTTACCAAAATATATCCGTAACGGTTACACCACCATTCCAGAGTTCTTTGAAGCACGTTTCGACAGACAAACACGTTTGATTATGTCAACGCTCTTCTTGTTCTTCTATCTTTTCATTGCTATCCCAACCGCACTTTATACAGGGGCGATTGCATTTAATAAAATCTTCAGCCTACAAGAAGTGTTTAATCTCAGTTATGGCGAAGCGATCACTTACACCGTAATTGCAATCGGTATCATCGGTGCAATTTATGCGATTTTTGGCGGCTTAAAAGCCGTTGCCGTATCGGATACTTGGAATGCGGTGATCTTAGTGATCGGTGCGTTACTTGTGCCTATCTTTGCCCTTGCTTATTTAGGTAACGGCAGTATTTCAGAAGGTTTACACATTATCAGCACAACCCACGTTGAAAAATTCAACGCTATCGGTAGTGCAACAGATGCTGTGCCTTGGCCAGCTATCTTTACGGGTATCTTAATCGTCAACTTCTTCTACTGGACAACAAACCAAGCGATTGTACAACGTGCGTTAGGGGCGAGAGATTTAAAAGCGGGCCAAAAAGGGATTTTAATTGCAGCACTGTTTCTCTTGCTGCTACCGTTAATCCTTAACTTACCGGGCTTATTAAGCTATCACATTCTTGGCGAAGGCTTAAAACCGATTGATGCGTCATACCCAAGTTTAGTCAATAAAGTGTTACCGACTTGGTTACAAGGCTTCTTTGTGGCTGCATTATTCGGAGCGATTTTAAGTACCTTCAACTCATTCTTAAATTCAGCGGCAACCATCTACTGTAACGACTTATTGCCTGCGATTACTAAAGTCAAACGCACCGATGCAGAGCTTATCAGTTATGCGAAAAAAGTCGGTACCATTATGGCGATTATCACAATGGTTGTTGCACCGTTATTGATGTTCGGTACAGACGGTATCTTCTTATTCACTCGCCGTTTTGCTGGCTTCTTTAACATTCCTATCGTAGCACTCTTTGCTGTTGGATTGTTTAACCGCTATGTATCAGGTTTGGCGGCTCGCATTACCTTGTTAGTCCATGTTGTGCTTTACTTTACTCTCGTTTGGATTATCAACGTGAAAGTCAACTTTGTGTATGTAATGGGTTCACTCTTCGTCTTTGATGTGGCGTTAATGCTTATCTTAGGTCAGTTCTTAAAACGTGCGACCCCATACGAAGATAACCAAGTCAATCATTCAAATGTAGATTTAACCCACTGGGAATATGCAAGAACTACAGTAGCTTCATTAGTGTTAGGCTTAATTACCTTACACTTAGTGTTATCACCGCTTGGTTTAGCTTCCGCAGAAGGCAATGCGACAATGATTATGGGCGTATGGGCTGTGGTGCAAGTGCTTATCCTGATTTTCTTCGGTAAAAAGAAAGTGGTAGATAAAGCATAATAATAAGGGACACGAAGCGTCGTGTCCCTACAAAATCTTGAAATGTGTTGTAGGGACGCCACGCTTGGCGTCCATATAAGGACAATACTATGAACAACATCGTTTACATTCTTTTAGACCAAGTCCGCAAAGATATGCTTGGTCCTTACGGACACCAAATTGTCAAAACCCCTAACCTTGACAGACTTGCAGCAGACGGTATTCGTTTCAATAATGCGTTTACGCCTGCCTCTGTTTGCGGACCTGCTCGAACATCATTGTTTACCGGTTTAATGCCATCTAGTCACGGTATTATTAAGAACGGCGAAAAAGGTGGCACAGGGGAAATCAGCCAACAGGCACCGAATATCTGTAACTTAGAAGGATATAACTCTTATGTCGTAGGAAAATGGCACGTCGGCACAAAATCTGTTCCTGAAGATTACGGGATTAAAGGACACAATTTTGACGGCTACGGTTACCCGGGTAGCCAAGTCTATAAAAATCTGGTGTTCAACCAACCACCGACACACTCGAACCGTTATCGTGAATGGTTAGAAGAAAAAGGCTATGAAATCCCTGAAGTCAGCCGAGCTTACTTTGGCGATAACCCTCATTTACGAGTACAAGAGTTATGTGGTTTGCTCTCTGGCACAAAAGAAGAAACCATCGAATACTTCATCATTGACGAAGCGAAAAAATATATCCGCGAGTCGCTGGCTGAAGGTAAACCATTCTTCACTTGGATCAACTTCTGGGGACCACACACCCCTTGTATCGTGCCTGAGCCTTACTACTCAATGTACGATCCAAAAGATGTTGTGCTAGATGAAAGTTTCTTCAAACCGCTTGAAGGAAAACCTGGGCATTTCCGCACCATCTCAAAAATGTGGGGAATGTGGGAAGCCAGCGAAGAACGTTGGAAAGAAGTGATCACCAAATTCTGGGGCTACATTACCTTAATCGATGATGCCATCGGTGAGCTGTTTACCTTCTTGGAAGAAAACGGCTTATACGAAAACACCTTCCTTGTCGCCACAGCAGATCACGGCGATGCAATGGGTGCACATCGTATGATTGAAAAAGGTGAGTTTATGTTTGAAACCACCTACAACGTCCCATTGATCATCAAAGACCCACAATCTAACCGTGTCAATGAAGTCGATGACAATCTCGTCTATCTTCACGACCTCACCTCAACGGTCTATGATGTGGCTGGGCAAGAAGTACCGCCAGAGTTCCAAGGGGAAACCATTTTACCGATCACCAGAGAAAACAAAGAGAATGACCGCAAAGGCTTGCTCTGCCAACTTGCAGGACACTTTGTTTACTTTGAACAGCGTATGTGGCGACGTAAAGATTACAAACTGGTATTCAACGCCACCGACCTCTGCGAGCTCTATGATGTCCGTAAAGATCCTGAAGAAATGCACAACCTTTTCTATGATGATGCCTATAAGGAAATCAAAAAAGAGATGCTCGAAGAGATGCGTTTGGAAATGAAGCGTTTGAACGACCCACTTGAGAATTGGGTGTATCGGATCATTGATGAAATCTAGCAACAGATTCGCAAAAAACGAAAGAAATCAACCCGCTTGTATGTGGGTTGATTTTATTTTGACACACTTCACACAAACTGATCCCCATCATAGAGCCACTTTCTTTTCTATGTTAGGATAAAACGAGATGACCGATATGAATACAGGAAGTGATATGTCAGTAAATCCACGCTACCCAACCGACTTAAAACGGTGCCAACTCACCCATCTTCATTCCTTCACTAAAGGAATGACTGTGTATAAGCAAGGTGAAACCGCCAAAGAGTTTTATTACGTCAATAATGGACTTATTGGGCTTTACCATACCTTAGATAACGGCAAAGAGAGCCTTGTTCGTCTATATCAAAAAGGGGATTATTTCGGTTATCGAACATTGTTTGGCGATGACGGCTACCATTGCAACGCCAAAGTTTTGGTTGAAGCAGAGATCATTCGGATTAAACCAAAAGACATTGATACTTTCTTCGTAGAAAATCCGCAGATGAGCAAATTTTTGTTGCAATCCCTTGCAAATGAACTGCGAGAAGCGGAACAACGTTTGGCAAAAAGTGCCTATTTACGCACCCTTGATCGTGTTATCGACAGCATTTATTTTCTCACGGAAAACTTCCCTTACTATAACTGGACGCACCGTGAAATTGCCGAATATGCAGGGTGTGAAACCGAAACAGCGATCCGCATTACTAAAGAGTTGAAACGCAACGGTTTATTACAAGATTGGCATAAACAGAAGTAGGTCACTATGTTTGAAAACGCCCCCAAAGCCCACTTTCATTTGATGGCAAAGCCGAGTAGCTTTCAATGCAACATCAAATGTGAATACTGCTTTTATCTTGAAAAAGCGCATACCATTGAGCAAGATGTACGTTTTATGAATGAAGACACCTTGCGAAATTATGTGCGTAATTACATTCAATCCAGTGCAGGACAGCGAGTAGAATTTGCGTGGCAAGGGGGAGAGCCAACGTTATTAGGCTTGGATTTTTTCAAACAAGCGGTCAGATTTCAGCAAGAATTTGCAAACGGTAAAACGATCACCAATGCTTTCCAAACCAATGGCATTGCACTCAATCGCCAATGGGCAGAATTTTTCAAAACACATCAATTTTTGATTGGCATTTCGATTGATGGCTTGAGTGAAGTGCATAACAAATATCGCATATCGGTCAATGGTCAGCCTACCTTTGAACGGGTTAAACGAGCGGTAGATTTGTTGAAAGACTATGGCGTTGAGTTTAATACATTGACGGTGATTAACGATCAAAATTGGCATAAAGGCAGAGAAACCTACCTTGCTTTAAAAGAGCTGGGTTCAACCTTTATGCAGTTTATCCCGATTGTTGAAACAGGCTGTGGCACAACACCTTTTGCAAAAAAGGATGCAAAACCGACCGCTTTCTCTGTGCCACCACAGGGCTATGGGCATTTTCTGCTTGAAGTGTTTAAAGAGTGGGTGCAACAGGATGTCGGCAAAATTTATGTGCTGGAATTTGACAATCTGCTTGGACAATGGCTTGGCTACCCGTCAAGTAGTTGTGTTCATCAGGAAAGCTGTGGCACATCACTGATTGTGGAAGCGAATGGTGATGTTTATTCCTGCGACCATTTTGTTTATCCAACCTATAAAGTGGGTAATTTAAACGAACAGCCGTTGGGCGAGATTGTGCATTCTCAACCACAACGCCAATTTGGACAACAAAAAAGAACCGCACTCACTCAGGCTTGCTTGGCTTGTGATGTGCGAACGTTTTGTCACGGTGGTTGCCCGAAACATCGAATGATTAGCTTGCCAAATGAAGCAAATAAACACAACTACCTTTGCCAATCCTATCAACTCTTTTTCCGAAAAACTGCGCCATTTATGCGAAAAATGCGAGATATTATTCGTCGTGGTGGCTCTCCCCAAGAGATTACGAATTTTATTCGTCCATAAAAAACGCCAACATAATGTTGGCGTAATGCGTTTATTTATTAAATTCTGTCCTTAATTTATTCGCGAAATAGAGCGAGATGATTCCCATACCAATGGCAATACCAAAGGCAAGCTGAACCCCAGAAAGCATAGCAAATCGTGGCGTTTCAGCGGTGATACTGTCTGCTTGATAAAGGGTTTCACCAATATGGGTAACACCTACAAAAAATGCCGCACCAACCGCCCCTGCAATCGGATTGATAGTGCTGATAATCGCTGTACCATGTGGATACATCTCTTTCGGTAGTGCATTAAGTCCGTGGGTTTCGCAGACAACAATCATCGATACCGCAATTGGTAATAGGGCGAAAATCGCAGTCAATAGCCAGCTGGCACTGTCGATCCGATAAAAAAGCATCATCAGAACAAAGGTGGTGATCATCAAGATAACACCTGGTATCACGATAGGTCTTGCACCGCGTTTATCGAGCTGATTGCCCATAATGGGAGAAAGGAAAGCTTGAATGACAGTACCAGGGAGTAAAATCAATCCTGTGACTGTACCCGAAAGCAGAACCACTTGTTGTAGGTACATTGGCATAATCAATTCCGTACCGATAAACACGAACATTAAGATCGCTAAAATCAGCATCGCATAGCGATATTGTTGAAATTGAAAGACCTTTAGGTCGATCAAGGGAACGTCCAGTTGGGTTTGGCGTTTGGCAAACCACGCAATTAGGATAATTGCGCTAATAAACATTAAGCTAAATACCGATAAGCTCAATGTCGCAAAGTTACTTGTCGAATAGACCAAAGATCCTAACCCAACAATCGACAATAGGACGGATAAACCATCAATTTTAGGTTTATTAATCGGTTGTAGGTTGACTTTTAAGAACAGGATTGCCAATAAAATCGATAAGAGAATAAAAGGCATGGTGAGTAAAAAGAGATAACGCCAGCCAAAATGATCAACGATAATGCCTGACAGGGTAGGGCCAATCGCAGGGGCAACCATAAACATCATCGTGATAATACCCATAATCGTGCCTCGGCGATTGGGTGGGTAAATCAATAAAATCGTATTAAATAGGATAGGCACGGTAAATGCCGCGGAAACGGCTTGAATAAAGCGTCCGACAAGTAAGATAGCGAATGACGGCGCAAAGGCACAGATAAGCGTTCCCACTAAAAAGGTAATTAGGGTAACTAACAGCATGGTTTTGGTAGTAAACCATTGAATAATATTGGCTGTTAGGGGAGTAAATGCCCCCATTACCAAGAGAAAACCTGTCGCCATCCATTGTACTGTGGTTTTATCAATAGAAAATTCGTGCATGAGATTGGTTAATGCAACATTGAGTAATGTTTCATTTAAGTAACCGAAAAATGCACCGATCAGGACGGTAAATGTCACTAATTTGGTCGGAAATTCGGGATTTTCGCCAAAGTATTCGTAAGTGTTTTGTGTCATAGTTTTGATAAAAAAGAAATAGGACGCTGAATATAGCGTCCCGAGTAAGTTGTATGTAATGAGAATAAATTAATAGACTAATTTCGATTGAATCAATTTCACCATCGCTTGTAATGCTTCCGTTGGCGGTGTGTCTTGATTCATAAACCAGCGGAATAGCTCTGGATCGGTATAGCGAAGCATTTCTACGAAAGTCTGCTGTTGTTCAGTGGTCAAACTATCAAAATGTTCTTGATAAAACGGCATAATCATTTTATCTAATTCACGCATACCACGACGGCATTCCCATTCAATTCTAAAACGATTCATTAGTTTACCTCCGTAATGCGTAGCTCTCTTGGTACTTCAAAAACGGTATTTTCTTCACAGCCTTCCAATTCTTCGACTTTGGTAACACCCAGTGCTTTTAAGTGTTCAACCACGGATTGCACCAACACTTCAGGGGCAGATGCACCTGCGGTAATGCCGATCGTTGTCACTCCTTGTAGCCAGTTTGGATCGATGTCTTGTGGACCATCAATTAACTGTGAGGGTGTTCCCATTCGAGAAGCTAACTCAGCTAAACGATTTGAGTTGGACGAGTTTTTAGACCCCACAACTAGCACTAATTGTGCTAATTTTGCCAATTCTCTCACCGCTTGCTGACGGTTCGTGGTGGCATAACAAATATCATTTTTACGCGGGCCTTGAATTGCAGGGTATTTCTGCTTTAAGGCTTCGATCACATCGCTGGTATCGTCAATAGATAAGGTGGTTTGAGTCATAAAGGTGAGATCTTCATCTTCTTTTAAACTAAGTTTAGCAATATCTTCCACATCTTCTACAAGGAAAATGCCACCTTTCTCATTATCATATTGCCCCATTGTACCAACGACTTCGGGGTGTCCTTCGTGTCCGATTAAAATCGCTTTTGTGCCTTTTTTGCTCGCGCGAGCGACTTGCATATGGACTTTGGTTACAAGCGGGCAGGTTGCGTCAAACACTTTCAATTCACGACGTTTAGCTTCGTGGCGAACCGCTTGAGAAACCCCGTGTGCAGAGAAAATCACAATAGCACCATCTGGAACTTCATCAAGCTCTTCAACAAATATCGCCCCTTTGGCTTTTAATCCGTCCACCACAAAGCGATTATGTACCACTTCGTGACGCACATAGATCGGCGCGCCGTGAATTTCTAAGGCAAGCTCTACAATCGAAATGGCACGATCTACACCTGCACAGAACCCTCTTGGGTTCGCTAAAATAATGTTCATTTAATCACTCTTTTTACTTTTACGATGTTCTAAAATGGACTCCAAAATCAGCAATCCTGCCCCCACCACAATACCAATATCGGCAATGTTAAATACAGGATAGTGATAAATGTCCCAATAAAAATCTAAGAAATCAACCACATAGCCATTATAAGCACGATCAATCGCATTGCCGATTGCCCCACCAATAATTAAGGCATAAGCCGCATTTTGCAGTTTAAGTTCTGCTTTATTTTTAAACAGCATTACAATCAATGCAATAGAGATCACAATGGCTAACCCTAAAAAGAAATATTTTTGCCAGCCTGAATGATCCGCTAAAAAGCTAAACGCCGCCCCATAGTTTCTCACATAAGTAAGATTGAAAATCGGCAGAACATTCACGCTTTCATAAAGCTCAAAGCGTTGTACAACAATGTATTTGCTCAATAAATCTGTGATTAATACCACGACACTTAACCACAACCACGATAAACCTGTTTTTTTCATTTTATTCCTTAAATGGCTTCTTCGTTCTCTTCGCCCGTACGAATACGAATAACACGTTCTACATCATACACGAAAATCTTACCATCACCGATTTTGCCTGTCTGTGCTGTATCAATGATCGCTTCAATACATTCATCAACTTGCTCATCAGCCACAATAATTTCTAATTTTACTTTCGGGAGAAAATCAATCGCATATTCTGCCCCACGATAAAGCTCCGTATGCCCCTTTTGACGACCAAAGCCTTTGACTTCGGTAACCGTCATTCCCGTAATGCCCACGTCCGTCAATGCTTCACGGACATCATCTAATTTGAATGGTTTAATAATGGCTTCAATTTTTTTCATAAGTTATCCTATCTTCTCGCTGATTTCGGTCTAAAACTCTCACAAATTTCAGGGTAAGTTTCAATATAAATGTCGCTTAAAAGTTGTAAACAGTAGGGAACTGCACTGAAAATACCCCGAACTAACACTTTTCCATCTTGATCTTTCACGCCTTCTAAGGTTTCTTTGATTGCCTTTGGCTGTCCGGGTAGGTTCAAAATCAAAGAGTCATGTCGAATCACACCCACTTGACGAGAGAGAATGGCAGTTGGTACAAAGTGCAGGCTCACTTGTCGCATTTGTTCACCAAAGCCAGGCATTTCACGATGAGCAACGGCTAAAGTCGCATCAGGTGTAACATCACGTTTAGCAGGGCCTGTTCCTCCTGTGGTTAAGACTAAGTGACAAGCGAGGTTATCGATTAATTCAATTAGTGTTTGCTCAATCATCGCTTGTTCATCAGGAATTAGACGAGTTTCAAGTTCAAAAGGTGTGGTAATGGCAGTTTGTAGCCAAGCCTGTAATTCAGGAATACCTTGGTCGGCATAAACACCTGCAGATGCTCGGTCAGACACGGAAACTAAGCCAATTTTTAAGATTTCTTTGCTTAAACAAGCGGTCATTTTCTTTCTCTTTTTTGCAAATTTGGACAGCTTGCTATTCTACCGTGAGAGACTATTTTTCCAAAGTCTTAATCTTAAAGATGAAGTAATAATATTGAAAGATGATTACGGCAATTAGGATTAACTTACCGATGATGTGAGGAATCACAAAGAAAGCGAAAATACAGAACGGAGCAGAAAATGCTAAAATACCGATCTTTTGTTTGAGTGACATAGCACGTTTTTCATCAAAATTTTTGAGATATTTATGATAAATAGAGGTATTTAAAAACCATTGGTTTAAACGTGCTGAACCTTTACCAAAACAAAAAAGAGCAAGTAGCAAGAATGGAGTTGTCGGCAAGCCAGGTATAAAAATACCAATAACCCCTAAGGCCAAGCTGAGAAATCCTAATGCCACATAAATTGGTTTCATACTCTGTCTGCTCTTACTTTGTTCGTTCTAAAACTAATGGATAGATGCCAATATTATGCGTGTTGAGATGTGTTTTCAACAAATTGATTTGATTGCAGATACCTTCTGTTATCGCATTGGCTTGAGCCATTTTCTCTTCCGTTACATTTTCAGGGCGTTTATTAAAGAGAATCGCATCAAGCAAACGTTCTGCGTGCATACCGTCACGGCAGTAATGTAATACGCCCGCTTCAGTAAATGCCGTTGCGACATAGCTGATTTTGGTCGTTGCAATGCCTAAAGCACCATCTTCACCGCCCAGTTCCCTAAACAGTTGATGTTGTGGAAAACCGCCACAAGCAAGGAAGAATGCACGGCGAAATACCACATTTCCACCACAGGTCATTCGCATATGTTGCCACGCATACTCAAAATTAGGGTGAGAAGCATAGCGTTCTGCAATACCAATAGGCTTTAAGGCAAGGCGAACTACCATTGCTTCAGGACGGAAATGGAAAATCGCGTCGGCAACTTGCAATGCCCCATTTTCATAAGCATCATCGGCATCAAGAAAAGCGATAAACTCTGCATCACTTTGTAACGCCCCCCAATTTCGAGCCTTTGCAACACCGCTATTTCGGGGCATCTGTTCAACTTTAATCTTATGTGGAACTTGTGCTTCAAACTGTTTGGCAAGGGCAAAGGTGTTATCGGTAGAAGCATCATCAATGATCCATAATGTGCCTAATTCAGCTTGGTTAAGCACACTTTGTACTGCTCGTTGAAGGGTCTGTTCTGCGTTATAGCACGGGATAATCACATCGAGCATTTAACGTTCCTCATTAAAAGCAAAACCTTGCGGTGATACAGATAAAATAGATGCAGTTTTCCCCCAATCGCCAAGGACTATGCGAGTGAATGTGCGGTCAGATTTTGCAAAATTTTTACTAAAATGCACCGCTTGTCTGTGAGTATGTCCGTGAATAAGCCATTCAGCGTGATAGTTATCCACAACTTGAGCGGTAAATTCAGGATTGACGTCCATAATTTCAGCCGACTTTTGTTGTTTGTCTGCACGGCTTTTAGCTCGGATTTTTTGAGCGATATGAATACGCAGGTTGAGCGGTAAGCAGAGAAATAGCCATTGTCGCCATTTTTGATGAACTTTTTGGCGGAATTGTTGATATTTAATATCATCAATACAAAGGGTATCACCGTGACAAATTAAGGTTTTTTTACCATATAAATCAATCAGTTGATAATCTGGTAATAAGGTCATTCCGGTGGCTTTAGCAAAATCTTTACCAATTAAAAAATCACGATTGCCGTGAATAAAATAGCACGGAACGCCCCGCTCTGTGAGCTGACGAATGGCGTGTTTCACTTTATCAATCAAAGGCGATTGCTCATCGTCACCAATCCAGAAATCAAACAGATCCCCTAAGATATATACTGCTTCAGCAAGCGGTGCTTTTTCTGTCATAAATTGCAAAAACAGATCCGTCAATTCGGGTTGATTGTCGTTGAGATGAAGATCGGCGATAAAGTAGGTGGTCATTGTGATAATTCATTAGGGACACCAAGCGTGGTGTCCCTACAAAATGTAATATAAATAAGGTGAATTGAAGAATGGTAGGGACGCCACGCTTGGCGTCCTTATTCATTATTTGCTACTATCAAACCACCCACGAATAAACTGCACAGACAAGAAGAACGTCAATGCAAAGAAAGCATATAAAATATAGCTTACCCACGGTTTTGACACGCTCTCACCTTCCGCAAGCGGTGTGATTGACACGATATTTCTAAATTCATTCAACCAATTAATTCGCCAGCCGTAGTACTTAATTTGTACCATCTGTTTTTCGTTCGCATAGGCTTGTGCTTTTGCTTGAATATCGGCAGAGCCAAATTTGAAGTAAAGCGGTAATCCCCAACCAGTATCTTCATTACGGTACACCATTACCGCTTTGGTATCAGGGTGTTCAGTGAAAAGAAAATACACATCACGCACTTCGCCATCGGCTGGATTTGATTTGCTGATTACCCCATCTTTATCCATACGACGCACTTCCATTCCAGTGACCATTGTTTGCTCATAGCTAGGAAATGCATAGTTGACTGCGCCAACTAATACGATGTGTAGCGAGAGTGAAACTAAAATTAGAAAGTATTTAAACATTGCTCTCATAAAAAATCCTTATCCGAAAGTTCGGCATTAATATAACCATTAAATTTTAAACAATTTTCGCACGTTTTGCGTGGTAATGTTAGCAAATTCTTCTAAAGATACGCCTTTTAGTGTTGCGACATATTCACAGACTTCTCGAACATAAGCTGGCTGATTCGGTTTACCACGATAAGGGATCGGGGCGAGATACGGCGAGTCGGTTTCAACTAACAGACGATCAAGCGGTACTTTCCGCACCACATCTCGCAATTCTTCGGCATTACGGAAAGTAATAATCCCCGAAATCGAAATATAAAAACCAATATCCAATGCACGCTTTGCCATTGCCCAGTCTTCCGTAAAGCAGTGTAACACACCGCCACACTGCTCGGCATTCCCTTGTTCTAAAAACTGCATTGTGTCTTCACGGGCAGAACGGGTATGGATCACTAACGGTTTCTGCACTTGTTTTGCTACCTCAATATGTTGCTCAAACAACGATTGTTGGAGAGCTTTGGTTTCGGGTGTGTAGTGATAATCTAACCCTGTTTCCCCCACCGCAACTACTCTAGGATCTTGCACTAATGCCACTAGTTTGTCATAGTCAAACGGCTCATCTTCCACATTCAACGGGTGAACACCACAAGAGAGAGCCACTTCGCTACGGTGAGCCGTGAGTTGCTTCATTGCTTCAAAGCGACCAAGTGTTGTACAAATCGAGATCATCTGTTGCACGCCACGAGCTTTGGCATTGTCGATCACTTCGTCCACGTTTTTATGGCGAGTTTCATAGTCTAGCGAGTCTAAGTGACAGTGTGAGTCAATAATAAATAAATTGTTCAAGGTTGTTCCTTTTTAGTTTTATTGTCAGTAGGGGCGGACCGATGTGTCCGCCCTGTTAAAATAACACGATATTTCGGGCAGGCTACCAATCTGCTCCAACATCTAAATTACGCCCTTTCCACTCCAAATGCCATCACTTGATCGATACTATCAGCATTCATCGCAATCATCATCAAACGATCCACCCCCAAGGCGACGCCCGAGCAGTTTGGCATACCAGCTTTTAATGCATCAAGGAAACGACTGTCTAATTGCTGTGGCGGTAAACCCATCGCTTCACGCAACACATTATCTTGTTCAAAACGGCGAATTTGCTCTTTAGCATCACTGAGTTCATGGAAGCCGTTAGCAAGTTCTAACCCTTTGTAATAAAACTCAAAGCGTTCAGCCACACGGTGATCTTCCGTACTGATTTGAGCAAGTGCCGCTTGGGTTGCAGGGAAGTGATAAACTGCCGTTGGACGCTCTTTGCCAATATTCGCTTCGACCACTTCGCTAAATAAAAATTGCAGTAAAGTATCACGTTGTTCATCTTCATCACATTGCAAACCGTGTTCACGAGCCTTAGCCACCAGCTGAGCTTTAGTGGCAGAGAGTGGATCTAAGCCAACGTAGGTTTGAAACACAAATTGATAACTAAAGGATTCCGCAGGCTCACAGTCTAAAATCTGTTGTAACAGATCGTCCACTTCATTAATCAAACGGTACATATCAAAATGGGGACGATACCATTCCAACATCGTAAATTCAGGGTTATGGCGTTTACTGACTTCTTCATTGCGAAACACTCGGCAGAGCTGAAAAATCGCCCCACTACCGCAGGCAAGCAAGCGCTTCATATGGTATTCAGGGCTAGTAATCAAGTGTAAGGTTTTCGCTTGGCTTGAAAACGGCGATAAGAATTGAGTGCTAAAGGTTGAAAGATGTACATCCGTCACGGAAAACTCACTCATCGCAGGTGTTTCAACTTCCAATACCCCACGTTCCGTAAAAAATTGACGGATCTCCGCCATAATTTTTGCTCGTTTCAATAAATGTTGAATAGAGGCTGATGGTTTCCAGTCAGGTTGTTCTTGCAAATTTTCCATGAAATCGTACCGCTTGTAATAAAAGTGGGGGCATTATAGCAAATGATTTGACTCGTGCGAAAAGCAGAGTACCATTTCACTATCTCATTATTTAAAGGATTTCTCTGTGCAATTTTTTTCAATTATGCGTATTGTCGGCATTTTGGTGATGTGTTTTTCTTTCACTATGCTTGTGCCAGCGTTTGTAGCGTTGATTTATGATGATGGCGGCGGTCGTGCGTTTTTGGAAGCCTTTGTGCTGAATTTCAGTGTCGGCACGGCGTTGTGGTGGTTCTGTCGAAAATATAAGCAAGAACTACGTTCCCGTGAAGGTTTCTTAATCGTGGTGCTGTTTTGGGTAGTACTAGGGTCGCTGGGGGCTGTGCCGTTTATTCTGTTGGAAAATCCTGATCTGAATTTCTCTGAGTCAATTTTTGAGTCTTTTTCAGGCTTAACGACAACGGGGGCAACGGTAATTACAGGGCTAGATCACCTGCCAAAAGCGATTTTATTTTATCGTCAGTTTCTACAATGGCTCGGTGGAATGGGGATCATCGTGCTTGCGGTAGCCATTATTCCGTTATTAGGCATTGGGGGAATGCAGTTATACCGTGCGGAAATGCCTGGCCCGTTGAAAGAGCAGAAAATGCGTCCACGGATTGCAGAAACCGCAAAAGCGTTGTGGCTGATTTATCTCTCTTTGACGGTGTTATGTGCTTTTGCCTATTGGTTGGCCGGTATGAACGGTTTTGATGCGATTTCCCATAGCTTTGCCACGGTGGCGATTGGCGGATTTTCAACCCACGATGCGAGTATCGGCTATTTTAACAGCCCGATGATTGACTTGATTACGGTGCTGTTCTTATTGATCTCTTCCTGTAACTTCGCTCTGCATTTTGCGGTGTTTGATCAGTTTAATGACCGCTACAAAGGTAATAATAAGTCGAATTTTCTTGGTTTGTATTGGAAAGATTACGAATTTCGCTTTTTTATTACGGTTCAGTTAGCGTTGTTTGTTATCTGTTTTGGCGTGTTGTGGATTTATAACTATTTTGACGATCACTCCGTCACTTTTATTCAAGCTTTGTTCCAGTCGGTCTCTATTTCGACTACGGCAGGTTTCACTACCAACGATTTTAGCCAGTGGCCGTCTTTCTTGCCGTTGTTGTTAGTGCTGGCTTCCTTTATCGGTGGCTGTGCAGGTTCAACGGGTGGCGGTTTGAAAATGTTCCGTGTGTTGTTGCTTTATTTGCAAGGAAAACGAGAAATTCACCGCTTTATTCACCCAAATGTGATTCAGCCGATTAAATTGGGTAAACACGTTTTATCGGAGCGGATTGTCGAAGGGGTATGGGCATTCTTTTCAGCCTATTTCTTTGTGTTTGTGGTTTGTTGGTTGGCGACCATTGCTTGTGGTATGGAAACTTTCGATGCGTTAAATGCGGTGATTGCAAGTTTGAATAACCTTGGGCCAGCGTTAGGTACGGTCAGCAGTAACTTTACCCAAATTCCCGATAGTGCAAAATGGGTTCTAACCTTTGCGATGGTTTGTGGGCGTTTGGAAGTCTTTACTTTGTTAGTTATTTTAAGTCCAAGTTTTTGGCGGGATTAACAAGCGGTTAGATCCGGCAAAAAATTTACAAAATTTTATTAAGAATTTGTTAATTTTTTGATCTAAATAAAATTCTTCTCTATTTTTAACTCATTCTCCCCTAAAGTGTGAAGAAGATCACGGAAGGGGAGAAAATTGCCTCATTATAATAAATATAGAAATTTCACTCATAATATTTGGTGAAGTCCAAAATTAGCTTGAAGTTCACTTAATATTATCCGTGCTTTTTCAAATTCATATTTACTCAAAATAATATAATGAAGGAGAAGATCATGATTATTGGTTGCCCAAAAGAAGTTAAAGTTCAAGAATATCGTGTTGGTTTAACCCCTGCAAATGTCCAATCTTACGTGGAAGCAGGCCATACAGTTTATATTGAACATGGTGCTGGCGCAGAAATTGGTTTCCCTGATGAAGCTTATCAAGCAGCTGGTGCAACGTTGACTGACAAAGCAACACTCTTTGCAAAAAGTGATATGATCATTAAAGTGAAAGAGCCTATCGAATGTGAATATCATTATTTCCGTGAAAATCAAATTCTCTATACCTACCTACACTTAGCCGCAGATAAACCACTTACCGAAATGTTACTTGAACGCAAAATTCAATCTGTGGCGTATGAAACCATTAAAACCCCTGCAGGTTTACCTTGCTTAGCGCCGATGAGTGCCATTGCTGGACGTTTAGCGACTTTAGAAGCCGCGAAATATATCCAAAAAACCTTCGCCGGTGCAGGTGTGTTACTCAGCGGTACTGCTGGCACACCAAAAGCGAAAGTGGTGATTTTAGGTGGCGGTGTTGTGGGCTTAAATGCGGCTCAAATTGCGATGGGTATCGGTGCTGATGTGACTATCCTAGATATTAACGCTGCACGCCTTGCTTATATTGACCAAATCTTTGATATGCGTATCAAAACACTCACCAGCTCTCGTGGCAATATTTTAAGTCTATTACCAGAAGCTGATGTAGTTATCGGTGCGGTATTAATTCCAGGCGCTAAAGCTCCACACTTATTACGTCGTGAAGATCTCAAATTGATGAAAAAAGGTGCGGTCTTAGTGGATGTTGCGATTGACCAAGGTGGTTGCTTTGAAACTTCTCACCCAACTACACACAATGAACCTATCTATGAAGTTGATGGCGTAATCCATTACTGTGTGGCAAATATGCCAGGTTGTGTGGCTCGTACTTCAACCTTAGGTTTAACCGACTCTACCTTAGAATTTGGCTTGAAACTCGCCGCTCTTGGTGTGAAAGAAGCGTGCTTGTCTGATCCAGCCTTATTACAAGGTTTGAATACTTATAACGGTAAATGTACTTTCAAAGGGGTGAGTGATGCCTTTGGTATTGCTTATACCGATCCAAAAGAAGCATTAAATTAATATCAAGCTGTGTTGTATTGATCAAGAACGTTCCCCCTGAGAAATCAGGGGGCTCTCCTATCCACCATTTAGGGTTTTCCCTAAATTAATCTCAAATTAGCGGTTGTGTTCGCTTGACTAAGCCTACTTTCTGCTATTTTAAAAAGAGGTGTACTATGAGTGAAAATACAAAACCTGCACGGCAGTCTTGGTCTAGTCAATTAACCTATATTTTAACTGTCGCAGGGGCGACAGTCGGTTTCGGTGCGACTTGGCGTTTCCCTTATCTTGTAGGGGAAAACGGCGGTGGTGCTTATGTTTTCCTTTTCTGTATTGCGATGATTGTGATCGGTATTCCAATGATTTTAGTTGAAAATGTGATCGGTCGTCGTATGCAAGTTAATTCTATTGATTCTTTCTCTGGCGAGGCGAACGGTAAAAAAATCCATTCAGGTTGGAAAATATTAGGCTATATGGGATTACTCGGCTCATTCGGTATTTTAGCCTATTACATGGTGATCGGTGGCTGGGTTCTGACTTACATTGGTAGCCTACTTACGGGCGAGTTAGATCTTTCAGCACCTGTGACGATTGAAACGACCTCAGCCTATTTCAGAGACCATATTCAAAATAGCCCTTCAACAGTTATCCTATATACAGGCTTATTTGTCGCTGTAAATTACTTCATTTTAATTCGGGGTATTAAAGAAGGGATTGAGCGTTCCGTTAAACTGTTGATGCCATTACTGTTTATCTTCTTAATCATCATGATTATCCGTAATGTGACATTGCCAGGCGCATCAGAAGGGATTGCGTTCTATTTGATACCTGATTTTTCAAAAATTACACCTAAACTCTTTGTCTTCGTATTAGGGCAAGTGTTCTTTGCATTAAGTCTTGGTTTTGGGGTACTCATCACCTTATCGAGCTATTTATCTAAACAAGAAAATTTAGTTAAAACAGCAACGATTACGGGCACAATTAATACATTAATTGCGCTTGCCGCAGGGTTTATGATTTTCCCTTCGCTCTTTACCTTTAATGTTGCCCCGAACTCTGGTCCAACATTGGTATTCCAAAGCCTACCGATTGTGTTCTCACATATGTGGGCAGGCACTATCTTTGCGACAATCTTCTTTAGCCTATTAATTACCGCCGCATTAACAACCTCTATTACTATCTATGAAGTGTTGATTACCGCGATACAAGAAAAAACGAATTTAAGTCGTAAACAGGCGATTACATTAACATTGGTGGGAATTTTCATTGTAGGGAATATTCCATCTATTTTAGGTGATAATGAGTGGAGTAGCATTAAAATTGCAGGTATGAGCATTTTTGATGCCTTCGACTATATCAGTGGTAATATTCTCTTTATCTTAACTGCGTTAGGAAGTGCCATTTTCGTTGGTTATGTATTGAAAGATGAAGCCAAGAAAGAGTTGGGCGCAAGTGAGAAATTTACGAATATTTGGTTTAACTATGTGCGTTACGTAATTCCAGTTTTAATCTTAGTGATTTTTGTGAACTCTCTCTAAAATGAACAAGCGGTGAGTTTAGAGCTAAATTTTGCAAAATTTAGGTAATATCTCACCGCTTGTATTTTAGGCTTTTAATTTACCAGCACAGCTTTCTAATTGTTCTGCCAGTTTGATTTTAACTTTTTGAATCTTATCGCCAAAACGTGCCTGAAATTGTGCGTTCAGTTTTAACCAAAATGCAGGCGTGCCGGTTAATGTCGCTTGGCTTTCTTTTAATGTCTCAGCTAAATCTTGTTGGCTAGAGAGCAATTTTGCTTTCAACTCATTCATTTGTTGATTCATGCTTTCTTGCAAACTATGCTGAGTCGTTTTACTCAGTTCTTCTAAATCGACATTCTCTTGTGTAAGCGACTGCTCAAGTTCATGAATAATATCGTTAAACTGAAGCGGTTGTTCAAGTGCTGCTATATTTTCACGTGCTAGAGAAAGCTGATTGGTTAAGCGTTCTTGCTCGTTTTTTAGTGATATAAGGAGTTCCTCACTTTTTTCCATCTCTTGCGATAATTGTAGTTTGAGTTCCTGTTTTTTCTGCTCTGCTGTTGCATTGAGTTCAGCAATACGGCTTTCAATCATTTGTTGAATATCTTGATTTGTCATGGTTTTTTCCTTCTGTTTCATGGTTATTGTTAAAGCGAAAGTCTTAGCTTTCGTTGAGTGTATTAAAACAGACAGATCTGAAGAAAAGCTTAAGAAGATCAAATTTTTGCCTCTTTAGAAAGAAAATATTGAAAAGATCGTGGCAACAAGGTCAGAAAATGCTAGAATTGCACGCTTTAAAAATTGAACGTTCTCTTTTTTAATAAATTTTAGGTTGTCTATGGCTAAAGAAATTCAAACTACAAGCCCTGAGAAAGTAGAAAATAAGGGTGTAAAAAGTAAAGGTGTAAATAGCGTATTATGGGTGCTTTCCATTGCATTATTGGTAGTAGCAGCGGTGGGTAACACGTATTTTGCAACGCATTTTTCATTAATTGTCCGTGTCTTGCTCTTAGTAGTATTATGTGCAGGGGCATTAGGTTTAGCGGCGATTACAAATCAAGGTCAAAAAGCGATTGGCTTTATCAAAGATTCTCGCCAAGAAATGCGTAAAATTATTTGGCCTACGCGTCAAGAAACAACACAAACTACACTCATTGTAGTTGCAATGTGTGTAGTTGTGGCATTAGCGTTATGGGGTATTGACTCTATCATCGTATTAATTATTGATTTTCTAACTAATTTGAGATTCTAAAATGAGCGAAATTGAAGTGATCGAACAAGAAAAAGATACAAGCAAAATGCGTTGGTATGTATTACAGGCATTTTCTGGCTTTGAAGCTCGTGTTGCAATGACATTACGCGAGTACATCAAATTGCATCAAATGGAAGATCAATTTGGTGAAGTTTTAGTGCCAACAGAAGAAGTGGTTGAGAATGTTGGCGGTCGTCGCCGTAAAACGGAACGTAAATTTTTCCCAGGCTATGTTTTAGTACAAATGGAAATGAACGATGACACATGGCACTTAGTAAAAAGTGTGCCACGTGTAATGGGCTTTATTGGTGGCACCGCAGATAAACCTGCACCAATTTCTAGAGCGGAAGCTGATCGCATCCTTAACCGTGTTCAAGAAACGGCAGAAAAACCACGCCATAGAACAGAATTTCACCCAGGTGAAGAAGTTCGTGTTAAAGAAGGTCCATTTGCAGACTTTACTGGAACGGTTGAAGAAGTGGATTACGAAAAAGGACGTGTTAAAGTGTCTGTTTCAATCTTCGGTCGTGCAACACCTGTTGAGCTTGAATTTAACCAAGTGGAAAAACAAAACGGTTAATCGTAAATTTTTATTGAAATCAGACCGCTTGCAAGCGGTTTGATTTTATCTGCGTTTTGCAAATTTTTGCTTGAAATTCGATCTAAATTTCAAGTATAATCCGCACCCTATTTACGAGTTAGCTTGCTAACTCGTATTTTTATGTAACAGGGGAGCCGGTATCGGCGTTATCACCCACACTAGAGGAAACTTTAAAAATGGCAAAAAAAGTCCAAGCCTACGTTAAACTGCAAGTTGCAGCGGGTATGGCTAACCCATCACCACCAGTTGGTCCAGCATTAGGTCAACAAGGTGTTAACATTATGGAATTCTGTAAAGCATTCAACGCTCGTACTGAGAGCTTAGAAAAAGGTTTACCAATCCCTGTTGTTATCACAGTTTACGCAGACCGTTCATTCACTTTCGTAACTAAAACTCCACCAGCAGCAGTATTATTGAAAAAAGCTGTGGGTATCAAATCTGGTTCAGGTAAACCGAACAAAGATAAAGTGGGTACAGTAACTCAAGCACAATTACGTCAAATCGCTGAAACTAAAGCAGCAGATATGACTGGTGCAACTATCGAAACCAAAATGAAATCAATCGCTGGTACAGCTCGTTCAATGGGCTTAATCGTAGAGGAATAATACAATGGCTAAATTGACTAAAAAAATGAAAGCAATTAAAGCTGGTGTAGATTCTACAAAAGCTTATGAAATCAACGAAGCAATCGCAGTATTAAAACAATTCGCGACAGCTAAATTCGTTGAGAGCGTGGATGTTGCGGTAAACTTAGGTATTGACCCTCGTAAATCAGACCAAAACGTACGTGGTGCAACAGTATTACCACACGGTACAGGTCGTACAGCTCGCGTAGCAGTATTTACACAAGGTGCAAACGCAGAAGCAGCAAAAGCAGCGGGTGCAGACTTAGTGGGTATGGAAGATCTTGCAGAGCAAATCAAGAAAGGCGAAATGAACTTTGACGTTGTTATCGCTTCTCCAGATGCAATGCGTGTTGTAGGTCAATTAGGTCAAGTATTAGGTCCACGTGGCTTAATGCCAAACCCGAAAGTGGGTACAGTAACACCAAACGTAGCAGAAGCAGTTAAAAATGCTAAATCTGGTCAGATCCGTTACCGTAACGACAAAAATGGTATTATCCATACTACAATCGGTAAAGCAGACTTCGCTCCAGAGCAATTAAAAGAGAACCTTCAAGCGTTATTAGCGGCATTAGTGAAAGCGAAACCGACAACAGCAAAAGGTATCTTTATCAAGAAAGTAAGCATCTCTACGACAATGGGTGCTGGTGTAGCGGTTGATCAAGCTTCACTCTAATTTGTTGATAAATTAGACTTTACAAGACCGTAGGTTATCCCTATAATCTACGGCTCTTTTTGGCTGAAAAGCCAATGGTGGTGCTGAGCCTTATCTCAAGCCCCATCCAAGACCGTAGGTGAACCTGTGTGAACAGTTTCTTAATGAAAACAACCTACGTAGATGGTGAACAGACAGAATTATCTGCTTCTGTACACCTTAGCCTCAAAAACGTCGCTCAAGCGGTTACTTTTTTGAGATTTTTTGTAAATTCCACAGTATTTGTGTGGAGTGTATCAGGAGCTAAAACCAATGGCATTAAATCTTCAAGACAAACAAGCAATTGTTGCTGAAGTAAACGAAGCTGCCAAAGGTGCCCTTTCTGCTGTTGTTGCGGATTCTCGTGGCGTAACAGTAGAGAAAATGACTGAGTTACGTAAAGCGGCTCGTGAAGCAGGCGTTTCAATGCGTGTTGTTCGTAATACTTTATTACGTCGTGCGGTTGAAGGTACTGAATTCGAGTGCTTAAAAGATACGTTTACTGGTCCAACTCTTATTGCATTCTCTAACGAACACCCAGGTGCAGCAGCACGTTTGTTCAAAGATTTTGCAAAAGCAAACAAAGAGTTTGAAGTTAAAGGTGCAGCCTTTGAAGGTAAAATCCAAGATGTTGAATTCTTGGCAACATTACCAACTTACGAAGAAGCAATTGCACGTTTAATGGGCACAATGAAAGAAGCTGCGGCAGGCAAACTTGTTCGCACTCTTGCGGCATTACGCGACAAATTACAAGAAGCGGCATAATTTTTACTCGCCGTATTCTCAACTCGTTTAACTTATTTACTTTAGGAATTGATTGTTATGTCATTAACTAACGAACAAATCATTGAAGCGATTGCTTCTAAATCAGTATCAGAAATCGTTGAATTAATCTCTGCGATGGAAGAAAAATTTGGTGTATCAGCAGCAGCGGCAGCAGTAGCAGTAGCAGCAGGCCCAGCAGAAGCAGCTGAAGAGAAAACTGAATTCGATGTTATCCTTGCAGACGCAGGTGCTAACAAAGTAGCGGTAATCAAAGCAGTACGTGGTGCAACAGGCTTAGGCTTAAAAGAAGCTAAAGACTTAGTTGAATCTGCTCCAGCAGCATTAAAAGAAGGCATCTCTAAAGGTGAAGCTGAAGCACTTAAGAAAGAATTAGAAGAAGCTGGCGCGAAAGTAGAAATCAAATAATTTTTGATTTAACTTTTCCCGAACTTCAAGTTCAACAGAACCCCGATGGAAACATCGGGGTTTTTGTTTATTGCGTCTTTTTTATTCTTATTTTATTATGTATATATGATTTGTATATATGGAGAGCCTATGTCAGTAACAACCGCAAAATTATTTTGGTCAGGTCATTCTCAGGCGATTCGATTACCTAAACTTTTCCGATTTGAAGGTAGCGAAGTACGTATTGAAAAACAAGGGAATCGTTTGATCATTGAGCCTATCGTGGATAATTGGGATTTTTTAGATGACCTTTCTCCTGTGGATAATGCTTTTATTGAAGCAACTCATAATTTTCGCCAAGAACTTGCTCAAGAGAGAGATTGGAGCGAACTTGAATGAAATTTTTGCTTGATACTAATGCCGTGATTACTATTTTAAACAAAAACCAGACTTTTATTTCAAAGTTGAAGCAATATCGTCCATCAGATTTTGGTTTACCTGCAATTGTGCTTTTTGAACTGTATTATGGGGCAGAGAAAAGTCAGCGTAAGGCAGAAAACTTAGCGAATATAGCCCGTTTACCTTTTGAAGTTCTTCCGTTTTCAGCAGATGATGCTCGCCTAGCAGGTAAATTCAGGGCAGAGCTTGCTAAAGCTGGTAAATCAATTGGGGCTTATAATGTGCAAATTGCAGCCCAAGCTTGTAGCAGAAATTTAACGTTGATTACACATAATACAAAAGAATTTATCAGAATTGATGAGTTAAAATTAGAAGATTGGCAAGATGAATTTTCATCGTTTTAATTGGGCTAACTACTTTGTATGTATGGTACTGAAAAATATCCTCTTTCTTTGCTATTTCTGAATTAAATCATCTACTGAGTAATCATTTTTCAGTAGGTCAATTAGGCTGATGCCTAATGCATCGGCAATTTTTCCCATCGCATCAATCGAAATCGCTCTCTTTCCTCTTTCTACATCACTAATATAAGCTCGACTAAGTTCTGCATCAAAAGCAAGAGCTTCTTGAGAAATATCCTTTAATCTACGAATTTTTCTAAGATTATTCGCAAAAGTATATCTAATAGGGTGGCTAGTAAGATGTTCATTTTTCATCTTTTTAGTATTGATTCTAGCACTATATTCATCAATCTACTTAAAGATATAAAATATAAACTATAGTTTACATAATTATAATTTTAGATTAATATATGATCGCAAAAATTGATTTATAGATGAATTTTGCAAGGAGCGTATGCTCTTTTTAATAATATCGTTTAATTTCTCTAGGAGGATTCTTATAATGAAACTCTCAATTACAAAGAAAACTGTATTAATAGTTGCAATGTTAAGTGCAGTTACAACAACATATGCTGCAATGGGCTTTTTAATTAGAGAAGAAGTAAGTGGAACAAATAAAATTTGTTACTATGATGTACTAGGATCAACTCGTACTATCAATATTTCATCGTATTCTGTATGTCCAGTATCATATAATTTCTAATAGTTTTATGGCATTCATTTGGAATGCCATTTTTTTAAATAATTAAGTTTTCCAAAATTTACTAAGTTTCTTCTTATTGCCAAAAAAACACCAAATTGCTATAATTTGCAGTCCGAATTTCGCATATATGGCTAGATGAATTTTCGTCTGGCCTTTTATGCTTGAATAATGTTAGCTGAATTTGCGTCGTTTTAATTCAGTTAACTAATTGATTTATAAGATGTTGTTATAGATTTATAGATCGACATAACAAGCGGTCACTTTCTTGCAAAATTTTGCAAAGACCGTTCCCCCCTGAGCTAACCTCTGCGGTAGTGATTTTTGACCCTTTGTGTGAACTCAGAAAACGACACCTCGTATCATTTTTTATAATGCCACTTCCTGCCGGTCTTTAGGCGGATTGTGAAAACTCAACCAAACAGAAAATCAGAGGCTATATTTAATGGCATACTCATATTCCGAGAAAAAGCGTATTCGTAAGAGCTTTGGCAAACGCTCACAAGTTCTGAACGTACCTTATCTATTAACAATTCAGCTCGATTCTTTTGATAAATTTATCCAAAGAGATCCTGAAGGACTTCAAGGTTTAGAAGCGGCATTCCGTTCAGTATTCCCGATTGTGAGCAGCAACGGTGCAACTGAATTACAATACGTTTCTTACGAATTAGGCGAACCCGTATTTGATGTGCGTGAGTGCCAAATTCGTGGTACAACCTATGCAGCACCTTTACGTGTAAAACTTCGTCTTGTGACCTTTGACCGCGAAGCGGCAGCAGGCACAGTAAAAGACATCAAAGAGCAAAATGTCTATATGGGCGAAATCCCATTGATGACCGACAACGGTACTTTCGTAATCAACGGTACTGAGCGTGTTATCGTTTCTCAGTTACACCGTAGTCCGGGCGTATTCTTCGATTCTGACAAAGGTAAAACCCACGCTTCAGGTAAAGTGCTTTATAACGCACGCATCATTCCTTACCGTGGTTCTTGGTTAGATTTCGAGTTCGATCCGAAAGACAACCTTTATGCACGTATCGACCGTCGTCGTAAATTACCGGCAACCATTATTCTGCGTGCGTTAGGCTACACCACCGAAGAAATCTTAAATATGTTCTTCGAAACCGTGACTTTCCACATTGAAGACAACAGATTATTGATGACCTTAGTACCTGAGCGTCTTCGTGGTGAAACCGCAGCTTTCGACATTGAAGCAAACGGCAAAGTCTATGTTGAAAGTGGTCGTCGTATTACCGCTCGTCACATTCGTGCATTAGAAAAAGACAATATTACCCAAATCCAAGTGCCGACCGAGTATATCGTTGGTCGTGTGACAGCGAGAGATTACGTTGATCTTTCAACAGGTGAAATTGTTTGCCCAGCAAACAGCGAGATCGGTTTAGAAACCCTTGCAGCATTAGCACAAGCAGGTTACCACGAGATCGAAGTATTATTTACTAACGATCTTGATTACGGTCCGTACATTTCTGAAACCTTGCGTATCGATCCAACTTACGACCGTTTAAGTGCGTTAGTGGAAATCTATCGTATGATGCGTCCAGGTGAGCCACCAACAAAAGAAGCGGCAGAAGCGTTATTTGACAATATGTTCTTCTCAACCGACCGCTATGATCTTTCTGCGGTAGGTCGTATGAAGTTCAACCGTTCTTTAGATATTCCTGAAGGCGTAGGCACAGGTATCTTAAGCAACGATGACATCATCGGTGTAATGAAGAAATTGATCGAAATCCGTAACGGTCGTGGTGAAGTAGATGATATTGACCACTTAGGTAACCGTCGTATCCGCTCAGTGGGCGAGATGGCGGAAAACCAATTCCGTATCGGTTTAGTGCGTGTTGAACGTGCGGTGCGTGAGCGTCTTTCATTAGGCGATTTAGATGGCGTGACTCCACAAGATTTAATCAATGCGAAACCAATTTCTGCGGCAGTGAAAGAGTTCTTCGGTTCATCACAACTTTCGCAATTTATGGACCAAAACAACCCGCTTTCAGAAGTCACCCACAAACGTCGTATTTCAGCGTTAGGTCCAGGCGGTTTAACTCGTGAACGTGCAGGCTTTGAAGTGCGTGACGTACACACCACTCACTATGGTCGCTTATGTCCGATTGAAACCCCAGAGGGTCCAAACATCGGTTTAATTAACTCGCTTTCTGTGTATGCACGTACCAACAACTACGGCTTCTTAGAAACTCCATTCCGTAAAGTCGTGAATGGTCAAGTGACAGAAGAGATCGAATATTTATCAGCGATTGAAGAAGGTGCTTACGTTATCGCACAGGCGAACTCAAACTTAGATGAGAACTTCCGCTTTACCGATACTTATGTGACCTGTCGTGGTGAACACGGTGAGTCTGGTTTATATCGCCCAGAAGAAATTCACTATATGGACGTTTCAACGCAACAAGTGGTTTCTGTGGCGGCAGCATTAATTCCGTTCCTTGAACACGACGATGCGAACCGTGCGTTAATGGGTGCAAACATGCAACGTCAAGCAGTGCCAACATTGCGTGCGGACAAACCATTAGTCGGTACAGGTATGGAAAAACCAATCGCCCTTGACTCAGGTGTTGCGGTGATTGCAAAACGTGGTGGTACTATCCAGTACGTTGATGCTTCTCGTATCGTAGTGAAAGTCAATGAAGATGAAACCGTTGCAGGTGAAGCAGGTATTGATATTTATAACTTAATCAAATATACCCGTTCAAACCAAAACACTTGTATCAACCAAATTCCTTGTGTGAAATTAGGTGAGCCGGTTGGTCGTGGTGAAATCTTAGCTGATGGTCCTTCAACAGATTTAGGTGAGTTGGCGTTAGGTCAAAATATCCGTGTGGCATTTATGCCTTGGAACGGTTATAACTTTGAAGACTCAATGTTAGTCTCTGAGCGTGTAGTACAAGAAGACCGCTTTACTACAATCCACATTCAAGAGTTATCTTGTGTAGCTCGTGATACCAAACTTGGTGCAGAAGAGATCACCGCAGATATTCCAAACGTGGGTGAGTCAGCATTAAGCAAACTGGACGAATCAGGTATCGTATATATCGGTGCGGAAGTGAAAGGCGGTGATATTCTTGTGGGTAAAGTGACACCAAAAGGTGAAACCCAATTAACCCCAGAAGAAAAATTACTCCGTGCGATCTTCGGTGAAAAAGCATCAGATGTTAAAGATAGTTCGCTTCGTGTACCAAACGGCACATCAGGTACCGTTATCGACGTTCAAGTCTTTACCCGTGATGGCGTAGAAAAAGACAAACGTGCGAAAGACATTGAAGAAATTCAATTACGTGAAGCGAAAAAAGACTTAACCGAAGAGTTAGAGATCTTAGAAGCAGGCTTGTTCACCCGTGTTCGCAACCTATTACTTGAAGGTGGCGTTGCACAAGCAACGTTAGATAACCTTGCACGTGAAAAATGGTTGGAACAAACCCTTGATGACGAAGCAAAACAAAACCAACTTGAACAGCTTGCAGAACAGCACGAAGAACTACGCAAAGAGTTTGAACGTAAACTTGAGATCAAACGTAACAAGATCATTCAAGGGGACGATTTAGCACCGGGCGTATTAAAAGTGGTGAAAGTGTATCTTGCGGTGAAACGTCAAATTCAACCTGGGGATAAAATGGCGGGTCGTCACGGTAACAAAGGGGTTATCTCAAAAATTAACCCAGTTGAAGATATGCCGTATGACGAAAACGGTCAGCCAGTTGAGATCGTATTAAACCCACTGGGCGTTCCATCTCGTATGAACATCGGTCAGATCCTTGAAACTCACTTAGGTTTAGCGGCTCGTGGTATCGGTGATCAAATCGACAAGATGATCAAGCAACAGCAAGAGATTGCGAAGTTACGTGAATATATCCAAAAAGCCTATGACTTAGGTCACGGAGCGCAAAGCGTAGATCTCAGCACCTTCTCTGATGAAGAAGTGATGCGTTTAGCACAAAACTTGCGCAAAGGCTTACCGCTTGCAACACCAGTATTTGACGGTGCACACGAAAGCGAGATCAAAGGCTTACTTGAGCTTGGCGGCTTACCGACATCAGGTCAAATTACCTTATATGATGGACGTACCGGTGAGAAATTTGAGCGTCCGGTAACCGTAGGTTATATGTATATGCTCAAATTGAACCACTTAGTTGATGACAAAATGCATGCTCGTTCAACAGGTTCTTATAGTCTTGTTACCCAACAGCCACTCGGTGGTAAAGCACAGTTCGGTGGTCAGCGTTTCGGTGAGATGGAGGTATGGGCATTAGAAGCATACGGTGCTGCTTACACCTTACAAGAAATGCTCACGGTGAAATCGGACGACGTAAACGGTCGTACGAAGATGTACAAAAACATCGTGGACGGTACACACTATATGGAGCCGGGAATGCCAGAATCCTTTAACGTAATCACCAAAGAGATTCGTGCATTAGCAATCGATATGGAGTTGGACGAAGCGTAGTTGATTTTCCCCAAAAAAATTTTCGTAGGGGCGGGGTTTATCCCCGCCCGCAGATGAATTGATATTTTTCGGGTGGGGATAACCCCCACCCCTACGAATTTGAATTAAGCAGGGTAATAAAACGCAACAAGCGGTCAAATCTCGCTAAATGAACAGCCGGGGTGAATTTTGCAAATTTTTGCAACTCTCTCACCGCTTGCAACCAAAGATTTTCAGTTGAAATGGTTTTCCATTTCAAGAACAAAAACCTCAAATCAGGGGCAAAAACGTGAAAGACTTAGTTAAGTTTTTAAAAGCACAATCTAAATCGAACGACGATTTCGATGTGATTAAAATCGGTTTAGCATCACCAGACAAAATCCGTTCTTGGTCGTTTGGTGAAGTCAAAAAACCAGAAACCATCAACTACCGTACATTCAAACCTGAACGTGACGGTCTTTTCTGTGCGCGTATTTTCGGGCCGGTAAAAGATTACGAATGTCTTTGTGGTAAATACAAACGCTTAAAACACCGTGGTGTGATTTGTGAAAAATGTGGTGTTGAAGTCACCCAAACCAAAGTTCGCCGTGACCGTATGGGACACATTGAACTGGCTTGCCCAGTGGCACACATTTGGTTCTTAAAATCACTTCCGTCCCGTATCGGCTTAATCCTTGATATGCCGTTGCGTGATATTGAACGTGTGCTTTATTTTGAAAGCTATGTTGTTATCGAACCGGGTATGACGGATTTAGAGAAAAATCAGTTATTAACCGAAGAACAGTTCTTAGACGCAGAAGAGCGTTGGGGCGACGAGTTTGAAGCGAAAATGGGTGCAGAAGGTATCCAAGCGTTACTCAAAGACTTAGATTTAGAACATCAATGTGAAATGTTGCGTGAAGAGTTACAAGAAACCAACTCAGAAACCAAACGCAAAAAAATCACTAAACGCTTAAAATTACTTGAAGCATTCATTCAATCAGGCAACAAACCTGAATGGATGGTAATGACGGTATTACCTGTACTTCCGCCGGATCTTCGTCCATTAGTTCCGCTTGATGGCGGTCGTTTTGCGACATCGGATCTGAACGATTTATATCGCCGTGTTATTAACCGTAACAACCGTTTAAAACGTCTTTTAGACTTAATCGCACCGGATATTATCGTGCGTAACGAAAAACGTATGTTACAAGAATCGGTTGATGCGTTATTAGATAACGGTCGTCGTGGTCGTGCAATTACGGGTTCTAACAAACGTCCATTAAAATCACTTGCGGATATGATCAAAGGTAAACAAGGTCGCTTCCGTCAAAACTTATTAGGTAAACGTGTAGATTACTCCGGTCGTTCAGTAATCACCGTAGGTCCATACCTACGCTTACACCAATGTGGTTTACCGAAAAAAATGGCGTTGGAATTATTCCGTCCGTTTATCTACTCTAAATTAGAAAGCCGTGGCATTGCTTCAACGATCAAAGCGGCGAAGAAAATGGTAGAGCGTGAAGATCCGATTGTATGGGATATTCTTGCTGAAGTTATCCGTGAACACCCGATCCTGCTTAACCGTGCACCAACACTTCACCGTTTGGGTATCCAAGCGTTTGAACCGTTGTTGATTGAAGGTAAAGCGATCCAGTTACACCCACTTGTGTGTGCGGCGTTCAACGCGGACTTCGACGGTGACCAAATGGCGGTACACGTTCCATTAACGCTTGAAGCACAGTTAGAAGCACGTGCGTTAATGATGTCTACCAACAACGTACTTTCACCGGCAAACGGTGATCCGATTATCGTACCATCTCAGGACGTTGTATTAGGTCTTTACTATATGACCCGTGAGAAAGTAAACGGTAAGGGCGAAGGAATGTACTTCCTTGACCCTCGTGAAGCAGAAAAAGCATACCGTACAGGTCAAGCGGAATTACACTCTCGTGTTAAAGTGCGTATTACCGAATATGAGAAAAACGCAAGCGGTGAGTTTGAAGCAGCAACCAGCTTAGTCGATACCACTATCGGTCGTGCAATCCTATGGATGATTTCACCAAAAGGTATGCCGTTTAAACTATTCAACCAAACTTTAGGCAAAAAAGCGATTTCAAAATTAATCAACGAAAGCTACCGCCGTTTAGGTTTGAAAGAATCAGTTGTATTCGCTGACCAAATTATGTACACAGGTTTTGCCTATGCGGCACGTTCTGGTTCATCTGTTGGTATTGATGATATGGTGATCCCAGCACAGAAATACGAAATTATTTCAGCTGCTGAAGAAGAAGTTGCAGAAATCCAAGAGCAGTTCAACTCAGGTCTTGTAACTGCAGGTGAGCGTTATAACAAAGTGATCGATATTTGGGCGGCTGCAAACGAACGTGTTGCGAAAGCGATGATGGAAAACTTATCCATGGAAGAAGTATTAAACCGTGAAGGTAATCCAGAAAAACAAGCATCATTTAACAGCATCTTTATGATGGCGGATTCAGGTGCGCGTGGTTCTGCGGCACAGATTCGTCAGTTAGCGGGTATGCGTGGCTTGATGGCTCGTCCAGACGGTTCGATCATCGAAACGCCAATTACCGCAAACTTCCGTGAAGGTTTGAACGTTCTTCAGTACTTTATTTCAACCCACGGTGCGCGTAAAGGTCTTGCGGATACGGCATTAAAAACAGCGAACTCAGGTTACTTAACCCGTCGTTTAGTTGATGTGGCACAAGACTTAGTTATCATCGAAGATGACTGTGGTACACACGAAGGTATCGTGATGACTCCACTCATTGAAGGTGGTGATGTAAAAGAAGCATTGCGTGATCGTGTATTAGGTCGTGTGGTAGCTGAAGACGTATTAAAACCAGGTTCAGAAGACGTATTAATCCCACGCAACACCTTAATTGATGAAAAATGGTGTGATGTGATTGACCGTGAATCCGTGGATGTGATCAAAGTACGCTCAGTCGTAACCTGTAACACAGACTTCGGCGTGTGTGCGAAATGTTACGGTCGTGACCTTGCTCGTGGTCACTTAATCAACCAAGGTGAAGCGATCGGTGTTATTGCAGCACAATCAATCGGTGAACCGGGTACACAGTTAACGATGCGTACGTTCCATATCGGTGGTGCGGCATCTGCGGCAGCAAAAGAATCTAGCATTCAAGTGAAAAATGCAGGAACGATCAAACTCACCAATGCGAAATCGGTCACAAACAAAGACGGCAAGTTAGTATTAACTTCTCGTAACACTGAATTAACTGTGGTTGATGCGTTCGGTCGTACCAAAGAGAACTATAAAGTGCCTTACGGTGCGGTGCTTTCAAAAGCAGATGGTGCAGAAGTGAATGCAGGCGAAGTGGTTGCTAACTGGGATCCACATACAATGCCAATCATCTCTGAAGTGAGCGGTTTCATCAAGTTCAGCGACATTGTCGATGGTTTAACCGTAACACGTCAAACCGATGAACTCACAGGTCTTTCATCTGTGGTAGTACAAGATGTGGGTGAGCGTGCAACAGCAGGTAAAGATTTACGTCCGGCATTAAAATTAGTCGATGCACAAGGCAACGATATTTTAATCGCAGGTACCGATGTTGCAGCACAATACTTCTTACCAGGTAAAGCGATTGTTACCTTAAACGACGGTGCAGAAATCTCTGTGGGTGAAGCATTAGCACGTATTCCACAAGAATCCACAGCAACTAAGGATATTACGGGTGGTCTTCCACGCGTTGCAGACTTATTTGAAGCACGTAAACCGAAAGAGCCAGCAATCCTTGCGGAAATTTCAGGTATCGTTTCATTTGGTAAAGAAACCAAAGGAAAACGCCGCTTGTTAATCACTCCAGCAGAGGGCGAAACACACGAAGAAATGATTCCAAAATGGCGTCAGCTCAACGTGTTTGAAGGTGAAATGGTACAACGTGGTGACGTGATTTCTGACGGTGCGGAAACACCACACGACATCTTACGCTTACGTGGTGTTCACGCAGTAACTGATTACATCGTAAACGAAGTGCAAGAAGTTTACCGCTTACAAGGGGTAAAAATTAACGACAAGCACATCGAAGTTATCGTGCGTCAAATGTTGCGTAAAGCCGTGATCACCAATGCTTATGACTCTGAGTTCTTAGAAGGTGAACAAGTAGAGGTAGCTCGTGTGAAAATTGCTAACCGTAAACGTGTTGCTGAAGGTAAACCAGAAGTGGAATTTGAGCGTGAATTACTTGGTATCACCAAAGCATCACTTGCAACAGAATCATTCATTTCTGCGGCATCGTTCCAAGAAACAACTCGTGTGCTTACCGAAGCAGCTGTGGCAGGTAAACGTGACGAATTACGCGGCTTAAAAGAGAACGTTATCGTCGGTCGTCTAATCCCAGCAGGTACAGGTTTTGCATATCACAAAGAACGTGCAAAACGCCGTAGCCTAGATGAAGAAATCAGCGTAGCACAAGCGGCTGTTTCTGCTTCTTCTTTTGCAACCGCAGAAGACATCGAAGCTGAAACCCAAAGCTTTGTTAATGACGAAGCAACCCAAAATCTTGCAGCATTACTAAATGCAGGGTTTGATGGTGATGAAGAGTAATCACTTATAGGTGGGGATTCCCCCCACCATTATTAGAAATGAAAAGCCCCAAATCGAAAGGTTTGGGGCTTTGTTTTATCTTTGGAATAGCAGCTTAATACTTAATCTTGCCACGGCACATAACTGTTGTGCATCATCTCGAATTTCTATTTGCCACACTTGGCTCTCTTTGCCTAAATGTAACGGCATTGCTCTGCCAGTGGCTTTGCCGCTTTTTATCGCTTTTAAATGGCTGATATTCAACTCTGTACCGACAGGAGTTTGGTTTTCTTCACAACAAAGTAACGCAGCTGCAGATCCTAAGGTTTCCGCTAAAGTCGCAGAAATACCGCCGTGTAATAAGCCGAATGGTTGGGTTGTACGGTGATCGACAGGCACGGTCGCTTCTAGGCTATCGTTCTGTTGAGAAGTAAATTCAATGCCTAAATGCGAAATGGCAGAGTGTTGGCAGAGTTGATTAAGTTGCTCAATCGTTGTGTTTTTTTTCCAAATCATTTTTATTTTCCGTATATAGATAAAACAAAAGCCTGTTCAAATAAACAGGCTTTGTGTATAATTTTTCCCAATGTTTTATTGTTTGAACATAATAAAACAGAGGCGGATCTGCTAGACAGTCCGCCAGTTCGCACCTGACGGGCTGTTAATGTAGATCCTAAGTTTATTCAACATAGGATAAAAACTATGAAGAAGTTATTTTTATTTCTCGTCGTTATTCTACTGTGCTTGTTGCTCAAAGGTGACACAACTGGAATAATGTAGCAGATAACGCTGGCAAGGGGCGACGGCAATCGTCCCTTGTTTTTATTTTATGCCTATTTTTTATCTAGGTCAAATCACTTCCAACAATGCTTGCATAGGGTGTTTGAGTAGCTGATGTTCCATTCGTTTCACTTGGCTACGGCAAGAGTAACCGGTGGCAAGGCAACGAGATAAGGTTTTGCCTTGTAACTTCACTTGCCACGATTGTGCGTAAATCCCTTTTGACATTGCAAGGTGCTTGGTTTCGTGTCCGAACGTGCCTGCCATTCCGCAACAGCCGATATTTTCCGCCGTTAAGGTTTCGCCGAAATGTGCGAAAATCTGTTGCCACTCTTTCAAGCTGTTTGGCAGCGAGGTGCTTTCGGTACAGTGTGCAAATAAATGCCACGGCAAGCGGTCGGTTTCGGCTGATTTTTTGCAATGGTCGAGAGTGCCGTTTTTCAGTTGAGCCAACAGCCATTCGTGAGCCAGCAACACCTTAAATTCGCCACAGTCGTCTTTTAAAATTTGGCGATATTCTTCGCGGTAAATCAAGGTTAAGGCAGGATCAACGCCAACCATTGCAATGCCTAATTTGGCAACACGGTTTAACAATTCGGCTTGCGTGCGAGCTGTGTTGGCAAACTTGTGCAAAAAGCCTTTGATATGTTGTGCTTTGCCCGTTGGATTGAACGGCAACACAATCGCTTTGAAGCCGAGTTTTTGGGCGAGCTGAACAAAATCCGCCACCACTTTGGCATCGTAATAAGAGGTGAACGGATCTTGCACTACAAGGACATATTTGCAAATTTCTGCGTCTAACTGACCGCTTGTCGCAAGCTGTTCCAGTTCTTCTAAGGTTTTGCCTTGATAGCCGATTTCAACTAACTGTTGCTGTAAGGTCGGCACGGATAACGCCGGTAGATCGACCATTCCGATGGTTTTGCTTGCAACGGTTTCAGCCAGTTTGTTGGCACTGAAGAAGTTAAACAACTTCGGCTGTTTCGCCATTAGCGGTGCGATAAATTCGAGGTTTGCCACCACATAATCTTTCAGTGGTCGCAGATAACGGCGGTGATAGAGTTCATTAAATTGTGAGCGGAACGTCGGCACATCAATTTTTATCGGGCATTGGCTGGCACAGGCTTTACAAGCAAGGCAAGTGTCCATTGCCGATTTCACTTCGTGGGAAAAATCATACTCTTGCGATTTTCGCCACTGATTGCGGATTTTCTTAGCAAAATCGACTAATTTCGCCGACGTTTGCTGTTTTTCAAAGATTAATTCATCTGGGGAAACATTTTGTTCCGACAGTAAACGTAGCCATTCACGCACTAACGCTGCTCGCCCTTTCGGTGAAAACAGACGGTTGCCCGACACTTTCATTGACGGACACATTGTACTGTGTACATCAAAATTGAAGCACAAACCGTTGCCGTTGCAATTCATTGCCCCTTTAAAGGCTTCTCGCACTTGAATAGGAATTTGTCTGTCGAGATCGGCACGCATTTGTGAGTTAATCGGGTAAAGGCTGGCTTGGCTGTCTAATGGCGTACAGATTTTGCCTGGGTTCAAACGGTTTTGCGGATCGAAAAGCTGTTTGATGTAACGCAGCTCTTTCCATAAAGTTTCGCCGAAGAACCGTTCGCCATAGGCAGAACGCATACCTTTGCCGTGTTCACCCCAAATCAAACCGCCGTATTTCGCCGTCAATTCAACCACTTGGTCGGAAATTGCTTTGAATTTGGCAACCTGTGCTTTGTCGCATAAGTCAAGGGCTGGGCGAACGTGCAACACCCCTGCATCAACGTGTCCGAACATACCGTAATCTAAGCCGTGTTCATCGAGCAGTCGGCGAAATTCCACGATATAATCAGCCAGATGTTCAGGCGGTACGCAGGTGTCTTCCACGAAAGCGATAGGTTTCGCCCAACCTTTTGCATTGCCCAGCAAACCCACCGCTTTTTTCCGCATTGCATAAATTTTTTCAATCGAAGCCAAGTCGTTGCAAAGTTGGTAGCCGATGATACCGCTTGTGCCGTCTTGGATTTTTTTATCTAGAGCTTGGCACAGCTTGGCAATCCGCTCTTCATTCTGAGCTTTATCGTTGGAAGCATACTCAACAATGTTAATCCCCAAAATCGGATTGTGTTCATCTTCGGTGAGTAAATCCGACACCGAATGCCACACAATATCTTGTTTGGCAAGGTTCAGCACTTTGGAGTCCACCGTTTCCACCGATAAGGCTTGGGCTTGTAGCATAAAAGGGGCGGAACGTAACGCCGCATCAAAGGAATTATATTTAATGTTAATCAGCGTACGGTATTCAGGAAGAGGAAGAAGATTGAGTTTGGCTTCACAAATAAAGGCAAGCGAGCCTTCAGAACCCGTGAGAATACGGGTTAAATTAAATTCGGAGAGATCGTCGTTAAACACATTTTTCAGATCATAACCCGTCAAAAATCGGTTCAGTTGCGGTAGCTCTTTTAGCACAGTCGGGCGTAATGCTTGGCAACGCTCGAAGATCTCGCTATGTAATTTTTTGCCATTTGCCGTGAGATTGAGCTTTTCGAGATTTGCAGAAAAATCGTCGGTTTTGACCGCTTGTGTTTCCAAAATATCGCCGTTCATCAACACCGCTTTAATCGCCAAGATATGATCGGACGTTTTGCCGTATTGCAACGAACCTTGCCCCGATGCGTCTGTGTTGATCATTCCGCCTAAGGTGGCTCGGTTACTGGTCGAAAGTTCGGGCGAAAAGAATAGCCCGTGCGGTTTGAGAAATTGATTAAGCTGATCTTTCACCACGCCGGCTTGCACTCGCACCCAACGCTCTTGCACATTCAGTTCCAAAATTTGAGTTAGATGGCGAGAGAGATCGACAATAATATTGTTGTTCAGCGACTGCCCGTTCGTACCGGTACCTGCACCACGCGGTGTAAAGGTTAAGGCTTGGAATGCGGTTTTCTGTGCCAGCTTGGTTAAAATCACCACATCGGCAACGGATTTCGGAAACAAAATCGCTTGAGGCAGTTGCTGATAAACGCTGTTGTCGGTAGCAAGAGAAAGGCGATCAGCATAATTGGAAGCAATATCACCGCTGAAGTGTTGCTGTTTGAGTTCAGCTAGATATTGCTGAACTAACGGATTAAGTTGGGGTATGTTTGCAAGGCGTGGGATCATAGTCATTGTTATTCAATTATTAAAGTGTTAACTAAATATTAGCAAGATTTTCAATGAATGAAATATCTTCGGTTTTAATTGACAAAAACTTAATATTAAATGGATTATTTACAATTTATTACGATTTTGGTGGAACTTATGATTGATTTTAGCAAATTTTATAAGGATAATTTAGAAATTCTTGGCTTTAGGGGTAGTGGTAACTTAGAGACTAGAATATAGCATTTTAGCTATGACAGAACTTTTGAATAAAAGTTCTCTTGTTTTTAGGATTTTTCCTAGTAGAATATATCCCGAAATTCATGCTACTCATTTTCTATATGAGTAGAAAATTTGAGACCTATATCTATTGATTAGATACTAGGAAGTTTATTTAAATCTCGATGACGATTATAGAGGATCATCAAATGAAAAAATCAGTAATCGCTTTAGCTGTTTCAGGCTTAGCATTAGCTTCAGTTGCAAACGCAGCTCCACAAGCAAATACTTTCTACGCAGGTGCAAAAGCAGGTTGGGCTTCATTCCATGATGGTATCCAACAATTAGATGCTAAACACGGTGGTAAATTCGGTATCAACAAAAATTCTGTAACTTACGGAGTTTTTGGTGGTTACCAAATCATTGATAACTTAGCAGTTGAGTTAGGTTATGACTACTATGGTCGTGTTCGTGGTACTAATAAACAAGGTACAGATAGAGATATTAACTCTTTCAAACACACAGCACACGGTGCTAACTTAGCGTTAAAAGGTAACTATGCAATCATCGATGGTTTAGATACTTATGCTAAAGTAGGTGTTGCATTAGTTCGTAACGACTACTATGTTCAAAACTCAGTAGCTAAAGCAGATCGTACTAAAGATCACCGTTTCCAAACATCATTACTTTTAGGTGCTGGTGTTGAATACGCAATTACTCCAGAATTAGCAGCACGTGTTGAATACCAATGGTTAAACAATGCAGGTAAAGCTGGTGCAGAATTATTAAATAAAGCTGGTGCAGAATTATTAAATAAAGCTGGTGCAACTGACTACCGTCCAGATATCAGCTCTGTATCTGCAGGTTTAACATACCGCTTCGGTCAAGGTGCAGCTCCAGTAGCAGCGCCAGAAGTTGTAACTAAAAACTTCGCATTTAGCTCAGATGTATTATTTGACTTCGGTAAAGCAAGCTTAAAACCAGCAGCAGCTCAAGCGTTAGATGCAGCTCATACTGAAATCAATGGTTTAGGTTTAGCAAATCCAGCGGTACAAGTAAATGGTTACACAGACCGTATCGGTAAAGAAGCATCAAACTTAAAACTTTCACAACGTCGTGCAGAAACAGTAGCAAACTACATCGTTTCTAAAGGTGTAAACCCAGCGAACGTAACAGCAGTAGGTTACGGTGAAGCAAACCCAGTAACAGGCAACACATGTGACGCAGTTAAAGGTCGTAAAGCATTAATCGCTTGCTTAGCACCAGATCGTCGCGTTGAAATCCAAGTTCAAGGTTCAAAAGAAGTTTCTATGTAATCACTTCTTAAGCTTATATGCTTAAAAAATGCCCGTTTTTACGGGCGTTTTTCTTCTATATTAGAAATAATTATTTTTGGGGCTGTAGTAGATTAGCACTTATGCTATACTACAAACATGAAGATAACTCGTTGTAAATTAAGTAAAAAAGTTCAAATAAAACTGCTTGAATTTTTTGTTGCACAAGTTACTGCTAGAACAGCAAGTGATTTGCTTGGCATTCAGCACAATTCAGCAGCTTTATTTTACCGCAAAATCAGACTTGTGATAGAATATAATCTCAACCTTGAAGCTCACACTTTGTTTGATGGCGAAGTAGAGCTTGATGAAAGCTACTTCGGTGGCATTCGCAAAGGCAAGCGAGGTCGTGGAGCTGGTGGCAAAACAGCTGTATTTGGTCTTTTGAAGCGTAATGGCAAGGTTTATACTGTTGTTGTAAAAGATACCAAGCAAAGTACCTTAATGCCTATCATCTCAAGCAAAATCAAGCCAGATAGCATCGTTTACACAGATGGTTACAGAAGCTATAATGCTCTTGATGTGAGTGAGTTTAAACACTTTCGCATCAATCATTCCAAAGAGTTTGTCAAAGATCACAACCACATCAATGGCATTGAAAATTTCTGGTCTCAAGCCAAACGAGTACTTAGAAAATACAATGGCATTGACAAGAAAAACTTCCATCTTTTTATCAAAGAATGTGAGTTTAGATTTAACTACAGCACACCATCTAATCAGCTTAAAATATTGAGAAAATGGTGTGGGATTTAGACCTTATCTACTACAGCCCCTTATTTTTTTTGAATAATTTTATTGATATAATTTAAACACTTATATGAAGTTATTTCTCTTTAAAAGAGAGTAAGTATGTGTGCGTAAATTATTATTTTGCGTAATTTTTTATTCTATGACGTTTAGATGAGGATCATCAAAATGAAAAAATCTGTAATTGCAGTAGCAGTATCTGGTCTAGCTTTAGCTTCAGTAGTTAATGCGGCACCACAACAAAATACTTTCTACGCAGGTGCTAACGTGGGTTGGTCATCATTCCACGATGGTATCAAACAATTAGATGCTAAACACGGTGGTAAATATGGTATCAACCGTAATGGTGTAACTTACGGTGTATTCGCTGGTTACCAAATTCTTAACCAAGCAAATGTTGGATTGGCAGCAGAAATTGGTTATGAGCGTTTTGGTCGTGTTCGTGGTACTGAAGAGAAAGTTGCTGGTGGTAAAGACAAACAAACTTTTAAACACTCAGCTCACGGTACAGTAATTAGCTTAAAACCAAGCTACGAAGTTGCTCCTAACTTAGATGTATTTGGTCGTGTTGGTATTGCATTAGTGAACAACCGTTATAAAACAGTAGATCTTCAAACTCATGTTCCTACAAAAACATCTCGTTTCCAAAGCTCATTAGTTTTAGGTGCAGGTGTTGAATACGCAATTCTTCCAGAATTAGCGGTAAACGTTGAGTACCAATGGTTAAACAATTTAGGCAAAGCAAGCCAAGCAACTCTTAACCGTATGGGCGCATCAGACTACCGTCCAGACTTAAGTGCGGTTAAAGCAGGCGTTTCTTACCGCTTCGGTCAAGGTGCTGCACCAGTTGCTCCTGAAGTTGTAACTAAAAACTTCGCATTCAGCTCAGATGTATTATTTGACTTCGGTAAAGCGAACTTAAAACCAGCAGCAGCTCAAGCATTAGACGCAGCTCATACTGAAATTTCTGGTTTAGGTTTAGCTAACCCAGCGGTACAAGTAAATGGTTACACAGACCGTATCGGTAAAGAAGCATCAAACTTAAAACTTTCACAACGTCGTGCAGAAACAGTAGCTAACTACATCGTTTCTAAAGGTGTAAACCCGGCGAACGTAACAGCAGTAGGTTACGGTGAAGCAAACCCAGTAACTGGCAACACATGTGACGCAGTTAAAGGTCGTAAAGCATTAATCGCTTGCTTAGCACCAGATCGTCGTGTTGAAATCCAAGTTCAAGGTTCAAAAGAAGTTTCTATGTAATGACTTCTTAAGCCGAAAAGCTTAGTAAAATGCCCGCTTGATGCGGGCATTTTACTTTCTATTTTAATAATGCTTTTAAATTTGCTTTCATCTTATCCACTTGTTCAGCATAAATCTGTTTCTTCTCTAATTCATCAATCAAATAATGAATGGTTTCAGATAAAGTCAGATCCATTTCTGTGGCTTGCTTAGAAAGGCGTTGCCAGCTGGCGTATTCTAAATCTATAGATTTTTTACGGGTCGATTGCTTTTCGGCATTGAAAAAACGCTTGCGTCTTGCTCGAATTGATTGACGCATTTTCTTGCGTTGTTCAGATGTCATTTCCGCTTTAATCCATTGCTCGATTTCTTCGGGCGAGTTTTGTAAGGTGGTTAATAATTGAACTTTCAATTCGATCAAGCTCTGTTCTTCGTATTTGGTGATATTTTCGCCTTCACGATATTTTTTCAGCAAGTATTTCCATTTCCAACTTGCTTCTTGAATTTCAAGTTTTTGGTATCGCATTTTGCCTCCGAATTATTTGTGAAGTATAGCGTAATTATAGGTATAATGAAGCAAATTTCTATGAAGAGGCAAATTTGTGCAAGTATCCCCATTATCGTTGCAATCATTAAGCGTTCACTATCCTTTTAAACAGACCGATCAAGCGGTGAGATTTTTGGATTTTCAACAAAATACACAACAGGCAATGCAACAATTTGCCTTAAGTGAATTTGGTTCGGCACTCATTTTGAAAACGGAACTATTTCCTGAATTTTTAAATGAAATCACGGACTATTTTGAAAATTTACATTGCCAAACGGTGCTAAAAACAGAATTTAATCGCCAAAGTTTATTTGGATATAGCCTTTATTTAGAAAAAGAAAATCAGATTAAAACGGTGGCAGGGGCGATTGAGCAAGCTCATCAGGGTATTCTTATTTTAAATGTGAGTGCATTATTATTAGACATTGTGCAATGGGATAAATTAAAACAAGCTCTGTTATTTGGGCAGTTTGATCCTATTATTGCAGGTAAATTACCTGAAGCAATTATGCCTATTCAATCTCAATTCAAATTGATATTAGTAGGTAGTAGAGATGATATTGCAACTTTGCATAATTATGATGAAGATTTATATCAATTTTGCCAATATGCTGAAATCGAGTCGTATTTGAATATTGATGAAGAAAATAGCGAACAATGGGGAAGCTATATTCAATCTTCAACCAAAAAATATCTAAATAGAACCTTTTCTAAAACAGGTTTAAATCAGCTTTTACATTATTATATTCGTGAAAGTGAAAATCAAACATTAATTTCTATTTCACCGACATTATTAAAAAAACATTTATTAGGATTACAACATTTTTATCCAAAACAAACCCAATTTAACCATATTCAAGATTATTTTGATTATTTAGAAAAACAGTCTGGCGTATTAAATAAATTTGTTTTAAATGATATTTTAAATCATCAGCTTTATATTGAAACGGAAGAAGAAACTATCGGGCAAATTAACGGCTTATCTGTGGTCGAGTTTGATGGTGTTCCCCATAGTTTTGGTGAGCCATTACGCATTAGCTGTAACGTGCAATATGGTGATGGAGAAATTCACGATATTGAACGCAAAGTGGAGCTAGGGGGCAATATTCACTCTAAAGGGATTATTATCGCTCAATCTTGCTTGGCAAATTTACTGGAATTACCGACACAGCTTCCGTTTTCAGCGTCCGTTGCCTTTGAGCAATCTTATGGTGAAATTGATGGGGATAGTTCATCGTTAGCCATTTTCTGCGTGCTTATCAGTGCCTTAACCAAGTTACCATTGCCACAATCCCTTGCGGTGACAGGGGCGATTGACCAATTTGGGAATGTGTTAAGCGTAGGGGGCGTTAATCAGAAAATTGAAGGCTTTTTCAATGTTTGTGAAGCAAGGGAATTAACGGGGAAACAAGGGGTTATTATTCCAGCGGTATGCGTTTCCCATTTGAGCTTAAAACCTGCGGTATTATCGGCGATTGAAGCTGGAAAATTTCATATTTGGGCAGTCGAAGATGTCTTTGAAGCCTTACAAATTCTGTTACAGCACCTGTTTTATGATGAAGATCTGCCTGAAAACAGTGAGAAAAAATCCATTTTTGCGTTAGTTCATCAAGGGATCGAACAGAGCGAAAATGAAGACGCAAGCGGTTCGATTTTCCAAAAAATTCGCAAACTGTTAAAGGGGCACTGATCCGACAAGTCAGCTTACAACTGTTCGCTATTTTAAAAGTCTGTTAAGATGTATTTATCAAGCAAACGCAACATAAACCGTCAATAACGGACTTTTCCACTTTATTACAGGAACAAAATAATGAACACTTGTACACCCAACATCAAACCAAGTTATGATTACAACGATCTTTTAGCGTCAGGACGAGGCGAACTTTTTGGTAGCGAAGGTCCACAACTGCCAGCACCGTCAATGCTGATGATGGACAGAATTACCAAAATCACCGACAAAGAAGGTCTGTTTGAGAAAGGGTATATTGAAGCGGAATTAGATATTAACCAAGATCTGCCTTTCTTTGGCTGTCACTTTATCGGCGATCCTGTAATGCCGGGTTGCTTAGGCTTAGACGCAATGTGGCAACTGGTTGGCTTTTACTTAGGCTGGGTCGGCGGTAAAGGCAAGGGCAGAGCCTTAGGGGTTGGCGAAGTGAAATTTACGGGGCAAATTCTACCGACAGCTAAAAAAGTGATTTATCGTATCAATATGAAACGTGTGATCAACCGTAAGCTCGTGATGGGGCTTGCTGATGGCGAAGTCGAAGTTGATGGCAGAATTATTTATACTGCCACAGACTTAAAAGTGGGTCTATTCCAAGATACAACATCTTTCTAATTTTTCGATCTGTGTCGAAAAAATAAAAATTGCCGATTTACAAAATCCTTTCAACATCTAATATCTCTCTCACTTTGGGAGAGATATTATGTTTCGTGCGATCACTATTATTGAAACTCTATTTGCGATTAGCATAATGGCAATCGCACTCTATTTCTTTTCACCCACCTTATTTTATTTACAAGACCATATTGTCTTAAATAATGAAATCGATCATATAAAGTCTTTTATTTATCAAATTCAAGCTAAAGCACGCTATCAAAAACAGAATTATTCTATTTCTATCAGCCAAAATGTAGCAGATAAAAAATGGTGTATGGTCGCCATTGAAAAAATCAGTGATAAACAGATCCCTTGTAACTGTTTGAATATCGCAAGTTGTGATATTCAAAAAAGTTATTATCTCTATCAAACAGAAAATGCCGTAGTTAAAAATAATAGTTTATATCCCAAAGTTTTTATTAATGTTGATGGAAAGTCTGGGCGATTAGAGTCAAAGTGCTTAAGGGTTACGGTCAATAACATCTATGAAATCTTACAAGTGGAACAAAATGGAGTGATTAATGTTATTCAAAAAGGCAAACGTACCAGTTGTTAATCACGCATTTAGTTTGATTGAAATATTATTATCTTTATTTCTAGGTTGCATTATTTTATGGAGTTTATCTTCTTTTTATAGTGATAGCTATCGCAATCAAATCAAACAACGGGAATTATTGAATTTACAAAAACATACTCACCAATTACTTGAGTATTTTCAACAACATATTCAACATTTTGATTATCAAGGACAAAATAGAAAAGAAACAAATTATGGTTTATTTGCAAACAATAATAAGCGTTATTCACTGAACAATCCAAATTGTCTAATGTTTTTTTATGATTTAAGTGGTGATGGTTGTGTTGGAAATCGAAATAAAACTCAAGCCTGCGAAATAAATAGCGTAAATAATACTAAAGAGGTAAGCCAAGAAATTTTTGGATTTAAATTGGAAAATAAAGCAATTTTTATTTATGAAGACAGTCAAATTCAATTCTGTCATCAAGCAGAGTGTGAAAAGATCCTAACAAATTGTCAAAAAGGAAACTGGCGAAAAATGTCAGATATGTCTGATTATAATGTCGAAAATTTATCTTTTGAATGGCTTGAGCAGACTAAATTATTGAAAATAGAATTATCTCTCTCATCTAGCAAAGATAATCAACTAAAATATCAAGCCACTGCTTATAGTTACCTATTAAATGGAAGTGATAAATGAAACGTTATTATCCAGCCAGTAGTTTATTAATTACTTTGATATTATTAAGCGGTCTGTTTGCAGTAATTTTTCTCAATAAAGATAGCTTGTTAAAACAAGAAAAAGTGAGCTTATTCTATTATCAACAATATCTCACCGATAAATATAAACTTCTTGAAAAGCTAGCAATAGATCCTGAAATAGAATGTCAGAAGCAAAAGCAGGCTGATATTATTTTCGAGTTTAAGGTAATGAAATACAGTTTTCATTGTCAATTTTCCTCTGTTTTTGATCCTTTTAAACCAACTAAAGAAAAATATATTCAAGTAGATAAAATTGAAAACTGGTTAAATTTATTACCTTATCAATCAGAGATATATAAAATCAATCATTTAGCGGAGTTGCCAGAAAGTAGTCTAGAGAACCCTAAGATTGTGATTGCATTACAAGATATTAATGAAAAGTTAGAAAAAGATTTTTACGGCATTATCATTACCGATTATTTATTTGATCTTACAGGAAGTAAAAGAATGTATGGCACACTTTATTCCACCTATGATAATTTACGAGAAGAAAGAAATCTCAGTTATAAAAAAGAAGTTATTCAACATCTGGAAAATAAATTTTCATCTTGGCACTATTTGCCTTATTCACGGAATATATTAGCAAATGAATAAACTTATTAAGGCAGAAAGCCTGACATCATTAATGGTGGTTATGCTGATTTTTTCAGTGATATATTTAGGTTATAGCCGTTGGCAACATATACAAAATAAGCAAAGCACACTTATTTTTCAGCAACAGCAAGCCTTACAAATTGCCGAAAATCAGATTGCATTGCTAATGGCTGGAAAACCCTGCGAAAACGAAATCCGCCAAAATGAACAGATATTTAAGGTAGAATGTCGCAGTAATACACTTAAAGTCAGCTTTGCAAGCGGTGAGGTTGTGATTGAAAAAGGAAAATAGATCATTCCCCCCAAACTCGCTAAAATAGCTTGCTTACAAAGGGGAATTGCTATGTTTAGAGTATATTATTCAAACCAAATAACCGAACAGAAAAATCTATTGACTGCGATCTTAGCGAAAGATCCAAACCCCGATCCATTTAGCCAAGAGATTGTGTTGGTACAAAGTTTAGGTATGGCACAATGGTTGCAAATGCAGATTGCTCAAGAAATCGGGGTGTCTGGTAATGTGCAATTTCCTTACCCAACCAGTTTTTTATGGCAACAATATCGTGTGCTTTTTCCGGATTTGCCGAAAGAGAATAGCTTTGATCGTCAGTCAATGTTGTGGCGTTTAATGCGAATAATTCCGCAGTTCCTTGAACAGCCTTCCTTTGAAGCTCTTGCGTCCTATTTAAGCCAAAGCGATCAGCTAAAACAGTATCAATTAGCTGAGAAAATCGCTGATCTGTTTGACCAATATCTCGTGTATCGTCCGCAATGGCTGGTGCTATGGGAAAAGGGGCAATCGCAAGCGGTGGTTGATGAGATTATGCGAGCGGTCTCTTTTAAGCAAAAAAATGCCAAAGAGATTGCGACGAATGTGGCGTGGCAAAGTATCCTTTGGAATGCGTTGGTTACCGATATAAAGCAGGATAGCGATGAAGCGATTTTTAATACTTCACACCGTGCCTATTTGCAACAGCGTTATTTCGATAAACTTGATAATTTAACCGCCACCGAAAAAGCTCGCTTACCGAAACGGATTTTTGTGTTTGGCATTTCCTCTCTTCCCCATTCTCAGCTCGCAGTATTGAAAAAATTGAGTGAGCATTGCAATGTTCATCTCTTTTTCACTAATCCAAGTATGGAATACTGGGCAAATGATCGTGAAGATAAGGTGTTAGAAAAATTAGCGTTAAAAGATAATTTATCTGAAACAGAATTAGCTGAGTTATTTGAAAAACAAGGAAATCCATTATTAACAGCTTGGGGAAAACAAGGTAAAGAATTTTTAAATTTATTAACTGAAACAGGTATTCAAGATATATCGCTTTATAATCATTTTGAAGATGAAAATACAACATTATTAACTCAAATTAAAAAATCTATTTTATATTCAGAATATCGCTCAACATTTCATTTAGGTCAACAAGATAGTTCCATTCAGCTTCACGCTTGTCACAGCAAAATGCGTGAAGTAGAAGTATTATATAATCAATTATTATATTTATTTGAAACCTATCCTGACTTATCCCCGAAAGATATTATTGTGATGTCTGCGGATATTGATAGTTATGCACCTTATATTAATGCGGTATTTTCTCGTTATGAAAAAGAGAAAAGATATATTCCTTTTACTTTATCAGATCAGAAAATTAGTTATATTAATCCAATTATTGCGAGCTTTTTACAATTATTGTCGATTAAAGAAAATAAATTCTCAGCAGAAGAAATATTAGATCTCTTTGATATTTCAGCTATTCGGGAAAAATACCAATTTAATGAACAGAACATTAATACATTAAGAGAATGGATTAAATCTGTTGGCATTAGATCTGGCTTAAAAATAGAGAACCCAGAATGGCAGAATTATAATTCGTGGGAAAACGGGCTAAACCGATTATTATTAGGCACAAGTTTAAAAGCAGAAAATAATGGTTGGCAGAACATTTTAGCTTTTGATGAAAGCTATGGATTAATCTCTGAATTAACGGGGAATTTAGCAAAATTTATCGACAATCTCACCGCTTGGCACGCCTTTATTTGTCAGTCACAGAGCCTATCTGCTTGGCAAGAACAGCTGTTTGCCCTTGTGGCACAGACGTATCAAGAAAATGATCAAAGTATTGATGCGATTTTGACCTTACAGCAGGCTATCCGTGATGTGATTGAGCAAATTCAGCACAGCCATTTTGAAGAAGCGATAGGCATTGATGTGATGCTTGAGCTATTTACTCAACAGCTGAGCGAACAGCGTAGCCACTTAAATTTCCTTGTGGGTAAGGTGAATTTCTGTACGTTATTACCGATGCGAGCAATTCCTTTCAAAGTGGTCTGCTTGTTAGGTATGAATGAAGGCGAGTTTCCACGCCAACAGACGATCAACAGCTTTGATTTAATGCAGTACGCCCCACAAAAAGGCGACCGCTCAAGACGAGATGATGATCGTTATCTTTTCCTTGAAGCCCTGCTTTCTGCTCAACAAATGCTCTATATCAGTTATATCGGGCAGTCGCTCACAAGTAGCCAAGACAAATTACCATCAGTGTTGGTGACACAGTTATTTGATTATTTGAAGGAAAATCTGCCTGAAACTGACTACGCTAAATTATTATCTGTTCACCCAATGACTGTATTTAGCCCAAATAATTTCAGAGAAGGTAAAGTGGCTTATGATAAAGAGTGGTTGGAAGTTAAAAATAATATCTTACCACGCAAAGATTTCTTGCAGAAATTAACCAAGACGCAGGAAGATATAATGTCAGATATTCCACTGACCCAGTTTATTCATTATATTCAAGAACCAATAAAATATTTCTTCCAACAACAATTAGGGGTTCGTTTTGAGCAGAATGAAGATAAAATTGAAGAAAGTGAAATTTTCCAATTATCTGGCTTGGAAAGATATAATTTACTTGATGATTTAATTCAAGTCGAAGAACAAGATATTGAACTCTTTTTTGAGAATGAAAAATTAAAAGGCAATCTACCCGCTCGTTATTTTGCAGAGATTAATAAAACAAAACTCACCGAAGATATTCAGCTTTTGAGAAATACGTTATCTTCTTATTTATCGCAAGAGAAAAACGTTATTGAAATAGAACACTCTGTTATTTTTGCAGAGAGAAAATATCAACTTGTGGGTAATATTCCAAATTGCTTTAATAATGAAGTGGTATTATGGCGAGTAGGTGGGTTGCGAGATAAAGATATTATTCAAGCGTGGATTTATTATTTGTTATTAAAAGCAAATAATCACCCTATTCTTTCGCTACGTTTTTATTATCGACAAGGTGAAAAAGCAAATTGCCTAACCTTTAATGATATTTCGCAAACAGAAGCAACGGAGATATTAAATCTTTATTTACAAGATTATTTGGCAAGCCAAACCGAATTAAAATGGGCGATTACTAAAGATATTCGAGAATATTTTAAATCACTCAAAGATCCAAAAAAATCGGAAACTAACCCTGCTGATCTTTGTCGAAATATCGTTGAATTAAGTGAAGATCCTTATTTAGTCCGAGTAATCACACAAACAGAAGCTCTTGATTTCCAAGACATTGCACAGCGAACAGAGAAATGGTTTGGGGTGATGATTGAAAGTATGGTGGAGCAAGAAAATTAGATGTGTATGTATTGTGGGTCTTAAAATATGTTGTAGGGGTGGGGTTTATCCCCACTCGTATTCGTTTGAACGGGCGGGGATAACCCCCGCCCCTACGAAAAATACTCACAATAACATTCGACAAGAATAATTAAAGGAGAAAAAATGAAAAAATCATTATTAAGTTACAGCTTATCGTTAATTTTAGGCTTAGGAGCAGTGGTTTCCTTGCCTGTTTTTGCAAATTCTGCGACCCAACCTACCGCTATCACAAACACTCAACAGCAATTAGGCTTTGAGCTAATCAAAACAGCCATCAATAAAAGCCCAACGGATAAAGCTATCTATCAAGGTATTCGTCTTGCTAATGGAATGGACGTGTTACTGATTTCAGATGACAAAGCAAACAAATCGCTAATGTCTGTCGGTTTGCCTGTCGGTTCAATGGACGACCCAGTTAAGCAACAAGGCTTGGCTCACTATTTAGAACATATGATTTTGATGGGGTCAAAAGCCTTCCCTGAAACCAACAGCTTAGATGGCTTTTTAACGAAAAACGGGGGCTACAATAATGCCTTTACTGCGTCAGATCGTACCGTTTATTATCTTGAAGTAAATAACAATGCCTTTGATGAAGCGGTGGCTCGCCTTGCTGATGCCTTTGCTCAACCGTTGTTATCTGAGACGAATGCTAAAAAAGAAGTGAATGCGGTTAATGCGGAGATGGTGCGAGCGAAATCCAACGATGGCTTTTTAATGCACGATGTTAATCTTGCTACCGCTAACCCGAACCACCCGATTACCAAATTTGCTGTTGGGAATAAGGTCACGCTATCTGATAAAGCTGATAGTACGCTACAAGATGAATTAGTGAAATTTTATCAACAATACTATTCCGCAAACTTGATGAAGGCGGTGCTTTATTCTAATCAACCGATTGAAAAACTGGCAAAACTTGCAGAACAGACCTTAGGCAAGGTTGAGAATAAAAAACTCACTGCCCCGACGGTGGATATGCCATTTTTCCGTGCGGAAGATAAAGCGGTGATGATCCATTATAAACCGGTGAAACCAAGCAAGATGTTGGCGATTTCCTTTGATATGCCTGAAGATAAAGCTCAGTTTAAGCATAAAACAGGGGCGTATCTCGCTTATGTGTTCAATAATAATACCGATGGCACGCTGTCTGATTATTTGATTAAGCAAGGGCTGTCTGACAGTGGTGTTCAAGCCTCTGCAAGTGATGATGTTAGTCGCAATCGTGGCGATTTTACCTTTTATATTGAATTGACTGACAAAGGTTTAGCGGAACAAGACAAAATTATTTCGTTGGTGTTCCAGCAAATTGAAGCGGTCAAAAAAGCAGGTATTCAACAGAGCTATTTTGATGAATTAAAAGAGAGCTTAAGCCAAGAGTTTCAACATCTGCAGACGGAAAAAAGTGGCAATTATGTCGCCGATTTGGTGAGCCAAATGATGAATTATCCGCTCGAAAATATCATCGACCAGCCTTATGCCATTGAACAGATGGATACGCAGGCGATCAACGCAAAACTTGCAGAGATGACATTAGCTAACGTGCGTATTTTGCTCGTTGATGATAAAGCGAAAACCGATAAAAAAACCAAATATTTTGAAGCCCCTTATGCCGTGCATAAAATCAGTGAGCAACAAAAGGCAAAATGGCTTGATTTTAGCCAAAATCCTGAGCTTAAATTGCCGGCGTTGAACCCGTACTTCGCAACGGATTTCAGCCTAAATGAAAGTGATAAATCTCGCTTAAAACCGCAACTGATTGAAGCAGAACAAGGCACGCAAATCTATGCAATGCCAAGCCATTATTTTGCTAACGAACCAAAAGCGAAAATCTCGTTAGTGCTAGGCATTACGCCAAAAGTGGAAGATCTTAAACAAGCCGTCAGTACAACATTGCTAGGTTATATGAGTGATTTAGTCCAAAGCAAAATTGATTTCCAAGCTTCCGTTGCAGGCATGAGTGCCGATGTTTCATCGACAGAGAATGGTGTATTGATACAAGCGGACGGTTATACCCAAAATTTAGCAAAATTGCTGAAAGATAAAATGGCGTTATTCCAACAATTTGCGTTAAGTGAAGATACCTTAGCTCAAGCGAAACAGCGTTATCTTGAAGCCTTAGATCGTGCAGAAAAAGAGAACGCTTTACGCCAAGCAAATGCGGTAATTACTCGTTTTTCTAATTACCCCTATTTTGAAGTGGCAAAACAGCGAGCAATGATCGAGCAGGTCAGCTTGGCGGATATTCAGCAAATGCGTGAAAAATTACTGAATAAGGCGACATCATTACGCGTGCTTGCGGTAGGAAATCTTTCAGATAACCAAGTGAAACAGATTGCAACGGAAGTTGAAACTGTCTTTAACAATCAAAATAGCCAGATTGATTTAGGACGTTATCTCGACATTAATCAAAGCCAACGCAAGCTAAATCATATCAAACAGATTTCTCACGAAGATAATGCTTTAACAATCGCCTATTTCCCAAAAGGTTATGATGAGTTACAGGGATTAAGCCGTGCGAGTTTATTAAAAGATATTCTCTCTCGTTGGTATTTTGATGATTTGCGTACAGACAAACAGCTAGGTTATGTGGTTTACGCCTATAACACTCGTATCGGCACTACATCAGGCTTGCAATTTTCGGTGCAAAGCCCGACCGCTTCACCAAAAGAGATAATGCAACACAATGAACGCTTCTTTAAAGAAAGTTTGGCTAAACTTAACGCAATGAGTGCCGAAGAGTTTGAAAAATATCGAGCAAGCCTACTTGAAGTGTTACAACATAAGCCGGAGTCCTTAGATCAAGAATTTGCTGAATTTACCACCGATTTCGCACGGGGCAACGGGCAATTTGACCGTAAAGCAAAAGTGATTGAACTGATTAAACAACTCACGAAACAAGATATTCTTGATTTCTATCAGCAGACCATTATCGACCAAACAGGTTTTGTTTTTGCCAGCCAAGCCGTTGGTAAAAATCCAAAAATTAACCAAGTTGCAGATCTAAAAGGCTTTGAGAAGGTTGAAAGCGTGGAAGCATTGCAGAAGGGGTTTGAGATTAAGCAGTATTAGTCTTAGAAAATAGGCATAGCTTTGACGAAATTAGCCATCATTTTGTCTACTATGCCGATTTTAATTAACAGCGTATCAAACTAGTAGATCGTTTATTGAATAAGTTTTTCCACTTCTTGTAAAAATTCAGCAGATGACATTTGTTGCCCCATACGCCCACGAATCACATATAAATGCTTATGAAACTTACCGCCATTTTGTTCCACAATGCGTTTAAAATCATCAATAAAACGTTGTTCAAATTTGCTGTTCATAGAATTAAACAAAATCACTTTTTTGCCTGAAAAATCATGATTTTTCGCAAATTGATACACTTGCGGTGCAGGGCTATACAACCACACAGGCGAACCGATGTACACCGTATCATAAGCAGTTAAATCCACTTTATTGGGCGTAATATCTGCATCAGTATTGCGAGCATCTTGTAAGGCTTGTAGCCAGCCAACCACGCCTATTTGATTGCGAGTAGATTGCAAAGGCAACACATCAGCCCCTGTTAATTGGGCAATTCTACGAGCCATTACTTCGGTATTGCCTGAACGAGAAAAAAAGACGACCAATGTTTTACTGGCTTGTTGATTAGGCGAAAATTGCTCAATTAATTTTTGATTTTGTCGGTATTGATAGCTGTCAATGCCGACAATCACCCCACCTGCAATCAAAACCAGCAAACACAGTACACCAAAAATCCATAACATCATTTTAGGCAATAATTTCATACAGATTGAATTAACTGAATTAAACGCTGGGCATGGTCAATGGCATTAGCCTCTACTTTGGCTAATTCGTCCGCACAGCTTATCCCTGCGATATAGTGCATACTTTGTGAATACACAGGCGGTTGAAAAGCCATGCTACATAAATGAGCGGTTTGGGAAAATTGTGGGAAAAGGGCCGGCAATTCCATGCCTTCATGTCCTTCAGGCGAATAATCTTGTGCCGAACCGCCTGTGGTAAATGAAATAATCAACGGTTTACCGTGCAATTTATCGCCCGTAGAACCATAAGCAAAACCATGTGTATGCACATCGTCAATCCATTTTTTTAGCAATGCAGGGGTGCTGTACCAATAAAACGGAAATTGCCACACAATCACATCGGCACGGCTTAATGCGTCTTGTTCGGCTGACACATCAATTTGATAATCAGGATACAATTTATCTAAAAAACGTACTTCTACATTAGGCAACTGCTTTTGAATTTCTTGGATAATCAACGAATTGGCGGTAGATTGGGCTAAATTGGGGTGTCCTGAAATGATTAAAACTTGTTTCATTTTATTTTCCTAAAAATTGGGTGTAAAAAAACGGTGTATTGGCAAAAAATCAGCACAAATACACCGCTTGTTTTTATTCAGTATAAACTTAAATTATTTCATATATTTATCTAAAAACGCCAACACGGTTGCAGGCTCTTTGCCAAACCAGTTGTAGCCGTCTCTAAAACGCTTGGTGCTGTCCAACCAAAAGATTTCTTTTTCAGGGGCATTGACCAACGCATTAAAGGTTTTCATGCCATCGGTTGGCTGGCGTGTCCATTCGTCATTTTTCACTTGCATCACAAAAACAGGCACTTTAACCGCATGCGCCCAATTCGCAGCTTGCATTTCTTCGGCAGTAAAACCACCCAATTTAATCAATTCCAAATCCACCAATTCTTGATATTGGTTAATGCCGTACAATTCAGAGAATGCGTCAAAAATAAACGGCATATTCACTACTAATGGATTGACCATACATTGCACATTTTCAAATAATTCAGGGCGTTCCAACATCGCACGGTATTGGCTGTCTGCACCTAAACATTGGCTGTACAACGCCACTTTCATTTTAGAAAGTTCGGGGTGATTATCCACCCATTTTTTAATGCCAACGCAATCACGCCATTCATAATTGCCCACGCCTGCAACGCCATTATTGGCTGCACCGCTGTTGCCGTGATTGCGGAAATCATAAGTCAAAACATTGTAACCTGCATCGGTCAAATGTTTGTATTGAATGACAAAATCAATTTCTACCGCATCAAAACCAGCCCACGGCATACCAAAATGACCAGGGAAACCCGCACGGCACATCGGCAAAGCATGGTTAAAAATCACCAATTTATCGCTTTTTTCTTTGGCTGGGATATACCACGCTTCAAGCGGTACACCGTCATTAGACGGAATGGTGTGATTTTCAAAAGTCATACCATATTCATCAGGCGTTTTAAAAATAAAACTGCGAATTGGTTTTGCCATGCTTAAAGCCAAGCCTTTAACTTTTTCATAGTCTTCGGCAGAAATGGTTTTTTCTTGCTCTAATGCTTTGGCAAGGCGTTCCGGGGTCATACGAGCCATAGTGCTTTCCTCTTAAAATATTTCTCTAACGTGTTCGAACCGAACATGGATTATTATGTAATGAAATAATGAATAAAACCATTCCTGAATTTGAGATTTATTATTCGTAAACGTGGAATAATTGCAAAATTTTGGCATAATCATACTGCTTGTTTATCACGTTAAAATAGAAACATTATGAATAGATTGGACGCTTTAAAAATCTTTTGTTCAGTTGCTGAAACCTTGCAATTTCGGAATTCGGCTCATCGGTTAGCGGTATCGCCCCAAGTGATTACCCGAACCATTAGCGAGTTGGAAAAGGAATTGGGCGAAGTGCTGTTTCAACGCAGTACACGGCAAGTCAAATTAACCGATTTCGGCAAACAATTTTTACCGCAAGCCCAACAATTATTGGCAGACAGCGAACGGCTTTTTTCTAAGGAAAGCCTTATCGCAGATCAGCATATCGCAGGCTTGGTGCGGATTGCTGTGCCGGATATGGCGTTAATGCGAGAAGTGTTGGCGGAGTTATGGGATAAATTGGCGGACTATCCCGATTTAATGATTGATTGGCGGTCGGATTTGGGTTTGGTTGATGTGGTTGATGAACAAATTGATGTCGGTATCCGTTTTGGTACGCCCGAAGACAGCCGTTTGATTATCAAAAAAGTCGGCACAGCGGAAGATTGCATTGTTGCCAGCCCCAAGTTGATTGAAAAAGTCGGCAAACCACAGGATTGGTACAGTTTGCAACGCCACTATCCGTTAAGTGCCTTAGTTAATCAAAATACAGGACGGGTGTGGAGTTGGTATTTGTCTAATCAACATCAATTCGCGCCAACCAAACCGAAATTTGTCAGCAATCACATGGAAAATGAATTGATTGGTGTATTAAAAGGGCAAGCGTTTGGCTGTTTACCACGTTTGATGTGTCAGCCGTATTTATTGACGGGCGAATTAGTGGAATTGTTCCCCGAAATGGAACGCAAACAATGGATTGCCTATGTGTATCGCCCGCAACGTACCGTTACGCACCCTCGGGTTAAATTAGTGTTTGATATGTTGGCGGAAATCTTGGAACGGAAGTTGGTGATATAAACAAGCGGTGAGATCAGGTGAAAATTTTGCAAATTTTTTCGATCATCTCACCGCTTGTCAGTTCAGGTTATTCTGTTGCGTCAGGCTCAGTAAAGCGTTTGAGTAAGTAATAACCTACGATAGCAGAAATTCCAGAGCCGATTAAGATGCCTAAACGAGCTAATGAGATAAAGCGACCGTCAGCTTCTTCACCACCAAAGGCAAGCCCTGCAAGGAACATAGACATAGTAAAGCCGATACCGCAGAGAATAGAGACCGCAAAGATCTGTTTGAAATTGATGCCTTCAGAAAGTTGGGCGATACCAAGTTTTACCGCGAAGAAACTAAAGCTAAACACGCCTAAGGTTTTACCCACGATAAGTCCTAATGCAACCCCCATGGTGAGCGGAGAGAATAGGGTATTTAAGCTCATTCCTGAGAGTGAAACCCCTGCATTTGAGAAGGCAAATAGTGGTAAAATAACAAAAGCACACCAAGGCGCAAGAATATGTTCAAAGTGTGCGAGTGGCTCCTCTCCGTTTTTACCTTTTAATGGCACGCAGAATCCGATGATAACCCCGGCTAATGTTGCATGAACGCCAGATTTTAAGACCGATGCCCATAGGATTAAGCCGACAACCATATAAGCACAAATTGCGGTAACTCGCATACGGTTCATGATAATAAGTGTCGCAATCGCAATGCCAGCAGAGATTAATGCTGTGGTACTTAGGTCGTGGGAGAAGAAAATCGCAATGACGATGATCGCACCAAGGTCGTCGATGATGGCAAGGGCGAGTAGAAATATTTTGAGAGCAAAAGGCACACGTTTACCTAATAAGCCTAACACCCCGACTGCAAAGGCAATATCCGTTGCCATTGGAATTGCCCAACCTTGTTGGAATTCAGGGGAATCAAGGTTGATAATCGTAAAGATTAAAGCGGGTACAACCATTCCGCCAAGTGCACCCACTGCAGGGAAAATAGCTTTTTGATAGCTTGAAATTGCACCCACCATCATTTCTCGTTTTACTTCAAGTCCAACGAGTACAAAGAAAACTGCCATAAAACCATCATTTACCCACATAAGTAATGGCTTATGAATACTGAATAGTCCAATTTGGATGCTGACGGGCATACTTAAAAAATCAAAATAGAGATCTTTAAGTGGCGTATTTGCAAACACCATGGCAAGCATAGCGAACGCAAGGAGTAAAATACCGCTTGCTGATTCAAGTTGTAAGAATTTTTTAAATTGTTGAATCATTTTTACCTTCCTGTCGGATTCGTAAAGAATTGTTAAGTTATGCTTTCTTTTAACAAAATTGGAGCAAGAGATCAAGGTAAACTCCATTTTGTTTATGGTAAAATTGATAAAATTTGATCGAACAGGAAAATATTCATGTCTCAAGAATGGCTTTATTGGGCGTTGGCTTCTGCGCTTTTTGCTTCGTTAACCGCAATTTTTGCTAAAGTGGGATTACAAGGCATGGATTCTGATTTTGCGACTTTTATTCGCACTATTGTCATTATTATCGCTTTGGTCGCTTTTTTAACTTATAGCGGTAAGTGGCAACCCTTAGGGAGCTTAACCAGTAAAAATTGGGCTTTTTTGATTTTATCAGGATTAGCAACGGGAGCCTCTTGGCTTGCTTATTTTAAAGCGTTACAAATGGGTAATGCGTCCCAAGTTGCTCCTATTGATAAGTTTAGTATTGTCTTGGTGACACTCTTTGCTGTGTTATTTTTAGGTGAGCGTCCCAGCGGGCAAGATTGGGTGGGAATTGGGTTGATTACGGCGGGTGTTTTATTCTTAGCAATAAAGAGATAATAAAGTTAACTTTAAAAGTATAAAGTTAGCCTTGATCTTTTTGATGTTTATCGCTAAAATCGCCACTCTTTTTTCATGATCCTTATTTGACTTATAGTCAATTTTTAATTTTTTAGGTAGATAACAAATGAAACGTACATTTCAACCATCTGTATTAAAACGTGCTCGTACTCACGGTTTCCGTGCTCGTATGGCAACTAAAAACGGTCGTCAAGTATTAGCACGTCGTCGTGCTAAAGGTCGTAAAAGCTTATCTGCATAATGACAGATAAGTCAGCCAAAACACTCAGTGTGAATAAGCTAACTTTTTCTCGGGAGCTACGTCTATTAGCTCCCGTTCAATTTAAAGCGGTTTTTGAACTACCTCTCCGTGCTAGCACGCCTCAATTAACCCTTTTATCTCGCCAAAACGATATTGAACACGCTCGAATTGGTCTTACCGTTGCAAAAAAACATCTAAAAAGGGCTCACGACCGTAATCGTATCAAACGCATTGTGCGAGAAAGTTTCCGCTTGAAGCAACATCAACTTCCTGCTTACGATTTTGTCTTTGTAGCAAAAGGCGGAATTGGTAAACTCAGCAACCAAGAATTATTTGAAACCTTGGATAAACTATGGCAACGCCACATTCGTCTCGCTCAGAAAGCACAGCAGGAACAACATCAAAACTAAGCCCTTTAGCTTATGTAATGCTCGCTCTTGTGCATTTTTACCGTTATGTTATCAGTCCATTAATTGGACCACGCTGTCGTTTTTATCCCACTTGCTCTACCTATGCGTTAGAAGCGATTAAAATTCATGGTGCAGTAAAAGGGGGCTGGCTTGCCCTAAAACGTATTTTACGTTGCAATCCATTGAGCGAAGGGGGGGAAGATCCCGTTCCGCCGAAGTGCAATTGCGGTAAAAAACATGAATAAGATTGTAGGTCGGCATTGATGCTCGACTTAATCTATCTTATTCAAGATCAACTTCCCCGCAAAACGTTGCGTCAATTCATTTTGAAATAGATCTATTTGTGTGGGGTTAATCGCTAAGATTAATTCCACCTTATCACTAAATTGTTGCTCAAGTAGCTCAATATCCCGTTCCGCAATCAAATGCTGAATCGTATTAAATTGTTCATATTCACACTGCAAGCGGTAAGATTTGCGTAAAACTTTGCGAATTTTTTCGACTTGCAATAGCCCCTGTTGTACACCATTGCCATAGGCTTTAACGAGTCCACCCGTACCAAGCAAAATCCCACCGTAATAACGCACCACCACCGCACTGATTTCCCCCAAGCCTGAACCTAGCAAGTAATTGAGCATTGGCTTACCTGCCGTCCCAGAAGGCTCCCCATCATCAGAAAAGCCATATTGTTGTGAATCATTCGGCTGCCCTGCAACCGCCGCCCAACAATGATGTCGAGCCTGCGGGTGTAAGGCGCGTATTTCAGCCCAAAAGGCTTTGGCTTGTTCCATGCCTTCTGTATGGCGAATGTAGGTAATAAAACGGCTTTTTTTGATCTCTTCTTCAAAGATCACTTCTGCTTTGGGGATAAAAAATTCCATATTCTCAACTGATTATTTCATAGAGTTCTATCATACTTTAAATGATGAAATTTGATAAATTCTCTTTGATTTGTTAAAAAAATGTGAAATTATTCAGATTTTTAAGAGAAAACGTTTGCATAACAGAAAAAAGTCGAGTATATCTTATACTGTTTTCCTATTTGAGTTATAGGTCAAACGCAACATCTTACTTTTCCCAATCCTGAATTTTTAGAGGAAATAGACATGAAAAACTTTTTTAAATTATCGTTAGTTGCAAGCTTAGCTATGGGTGCGATGTCTGCTCATGCTGAAGATAAATTCGTGACCATTGGTACTGGCGGTCAAACTGGGGTTTACTATGTGGTTGGTCAATCAATCTGCCAATTAGTCAACCGTGACACAGCAAAAACCAATGTGAAATGTAATGCGCCATCAACAGGTGCATCTGTCGCAAACTTGAATGCGATTGCGGATAAGCAAATGGAAATGGGTATTGCACAATCAGACTGGCAATATCACGCTTACAATGGCTCAAGCTCATTTGAAGGCAAGAAAAACGATAAATTACGTGCTGTTTTCTCAATTCACCCAGAACCATTCACCGTAATGGCTCGTACCGATGCTAAAATTGCTAACTTTGATGATTTAAAAGGTAAGCGTGTGAATGTCGGTGACCCAGGTTCAGGTACACGTGCAACGATGAACGTTATTTTAGCGGCAAAAGGTTGGACAGATAAAGAGTTCAAAGTGGCTTCTGAATTAAAACCAGCAGAAATGGCATCAGTAATGTGTGATAACAACTTAGATGCAATTACTTATAACGTTGGTCACCCAAACGGCGCATTAAAAGAAGCAGCGGCATCTTGTGATGCACATTTAGTGCCAGTAACCGGCGAAGCGATTGATAAATTAGTGGCAGATCACTCTTACTATGCAAAAGCAACGATTCCGGGCGGTTTATATAAAGGTACCGATAATCCGGTAGAAACCTTCGGTGTGTATGCAACGCTTGTGACTTCTGCGGATGTGGATGCGGATCGTGTTTATACTGTAGTGAAAGCGGTATTTGATAACTTCGATCGTTTCAAACGTTTACACCCTGCGTTTGAAAACCTAAAAGAAGAAGAGATGATCAAAAATGCGCTCTCTGCGCCATTACACGAAGGTGCAATCCGTTATTATAAAGAGCGTGGTTGGATGTAATTCATCCGTTTCTAATATTAAGGCAGGAGTAAATTGCTTCCTGCCTTTTGTCGTTTTCATCAAGTGGTCAGATTTGGCTGATTTTTTGCAAATTTTTCGTTAAATCTAACCGCTTGTCTTAGGTTTTCTCGGAGGAGTTTATGTCTGCTCAATCCAAAACTATGGATTACGATGATCTGCAAGATCTCGTCGCCTCAAATGACTCAGGCGGTCGTAACCCGACAGGTTTTAGTAAAAAATTAATTGTTATTACAGCGATTTTATGGTCGCTATTCCAAATCTATTACACTTCACCGTTTCCGTTTTGGTTACAAGAAGTGGTGAGAGATTGGGGCTGGAATTTGAATGTGGTGGTAGATGATACCAAAGCACGTTCTATTCACCTTGCCTTTGCCATGTTCCTTGCCTTCTTATCTTTCCCAGCCTTTGCAACATCGCCAAAACACCGCATTCCTTACCAAGATTGGTTATTTGCAACCCTCGGGGCATTCCTTGCAGCATACTACATTTTTTTCTATGAAGGGCTAGTTACCCGTTTTGGTGCGCCGAATACGCAAGATATTATTGCAGGCTGTTTAGGAATTCTATTATTACTGGAAGCATGTCGCCGTAGTTTAGGTTTGCCGTTAGTGATTATCGCAGGTGTATTCCTACTCTATAACTATTTTGGACAATTCTTACCGAGCAGTTCTATTATTAGCCACCGTTCTGGCTCATTATCTCAAATCATTAACCAACAATGGATCACCACGGAAGGGGTATTTGGTGTCGCCCTCGGTGTTTCAACCAAATATGTGTTCTTATTCGTATTATTCGGGGCTTTATTGGATAAAGCAGGGGCTGGTAACTACTTTATCAAAACCGCTTTCGCCTATTTAGGTCACTTTAGCGGTGGTCCGGGTAAAGCTGCGGTGGTCTCTTCAGCCTTAACGGGTTTAGTGTCAGGTTCGTCTATTGCCAACGTGGTGACCACAGGGACATTCACCATTCCGATGATGAAACGTGTTGGTTTAAGCTCAGAAAAAGCAGGAGCAATTGAAGTTGCATCCTCGGTGAACGGACAAATTATGCCGCCAGTTATGGGAGCTGCAGCGTTCTTGATGATTGAATACGTCAATATGCCGTATAGCCAACTGATTGTACACGCCTTCTTACCGGCATTAATTTCTTATATCGCCTTAGTTTACATTGTTCACCTTGAAGCACAAAAAATGGGCTTAAAAGGGTTGGATCGTGTCGAACCTGTCAGTCCGATTTTAATCACCTTACTTAAAGTTGTAAGCTACATTTTAGTGACACTTGGCTTAGCCATTGCGGTTCATTACGGATTAGGTTGGATTAAAGATGTTGTTCCTGATTTTGCTTTCTTGATTGTGTGTATTTTATTAGCGGCGGTCTATATCAAATTGATTCACCGCGTTTCGCAATTCCCTGATTTAGAAGCTGACGATCCAAATTCACCGGTTGTATCATTACCTCGTCGTAAACCAACTGTGAACGCTGGCTTACATTTCTTATTACCTGTTGTGGTATTAATGTGGTGCTTGATGATTGAGCAATTCTCACCAGGGTTATCCGCTTTCTGGGGAACCGTTGCGCTTGCGGTCATTTTAGTTACACAACGCCCATTATTAAGTTTCTTCCGTAATGATGCAGGTAACAAAGTTGCGCTATTTAAACAAGGCGTTCAAGAATTAGTGGATGGTTTAGAGTCTGGCGCAAGAAACATGATTGGTATCGGTATTGCAACAGCAACGGCAGGTATCATTGTAGGTGCGGTATCGCTCACCGGTTTCGGCGTACAACTTTCCGGTATTATTGAGATGCTCTCAATGGGCAATATCTTATTAATGCTGATTCTAGTCGCTATCTTTAGCTTAATTTTAGGCATGGGATTACCGACTACGGCCAACTATATCGTGGTATCTTCATTGATGGCATTGGTGATTGTTGAAGTCGGTAAACAGAATGGATTAATCGTACCATTGATCGCCGTTCACTTATTCGTATTCTACTTCGGGATTATGGCTGATGTAACGCCACCCGTTGGTTTAGCTTCTTTTGCTGCAGCAGCCATTTCAGGTGGTAGCCCGATTAAAACCGGGGTGCAAGCGTTCTACTACAGCTTAAGAACAGCGATTTTACCGTTCCTATTTATCTTCAATACCGATTTACTCTTAATTGATGTGGGTTGGGCAAAAGGTATTTTAGTATTCCTCACCGCAACTATTGGTATTTTGCTGTTTACCGCAGGGACGATGAATTACTTCTTCACTAAGAATAAACTATGGGAAACATTGGTATTAATTTTTACTGCCTTTATGTTATTCCGTCCGGGCTTCTTTATGGAGCATATTTCACCGACTTCACGCCATATTGAGCCGGCTCAAATGACTCAGGAGTTAGAGAAAGTACCCGCTGGTCAAAATCTCACCCTGAAAGTCGCGGGTGTTAATCCATATGGTAAACCGATTGAATTCTACTCTCAGCTTACTGTACCAGCAGGCGCAACAGGGGAAGAGCGTATCAAAGCGATGGGATTAACCTTGTTGGATACTGGAGAGAAAATTGAAATCAACGGCGAAATGTCATCGAAGATCTTGATTGACAATGTAGAAATTGATTCACCAGCAGCAAAAGTAGGTTTAAACTGGGATCAAACCATTCTTGATGTGGCGTTACCACAAAACTCGCTTCCAAAAGAATTAATGTTTATTCCGGCTTTCCTATTAGCGATTTTTGTCGGCTGGAATCAGCGCCGTCGCATGAAAAAATAAGGACAAATTATGTATAACAAACTTCTCCTTGCGATCGACTTAAACGATCTTAATAGTGCTAAGTATGTGGTTGATACGGCATTAAAACTCACAGCGAACAATCCCGATGCGGTTTATCGTGTCGTCACCATTATCGAGCCGATTGACGACAGCTTTATTTCTGCGTTTTTACCGAAAAACTTCGATAAATCCGTGGTGGAAGAAGCGAACAAAGCCTTACACGCTTTTACTCAAGCCAGCTTCCCTGAAGGCTCTAAGGTTCAGCACATTGTAGCTCACGGCACTATCTACGAAGAGATCAACCGCATTGCCGAAGAAAAATCCGTTGATCTGATCGTGATGTTGGCAAGCAGTAAACCTAAAGCGAAAGGGTTGAGTTCGAATACGGTCAAAGTCGCTCGAAATAGCGACAAACCGATTTTAGTCCTGCGTTAGGCAATCAATACAAGCGGTGAGATTTTGAAGTATTTTTGCAATTTGCAAAATATTCACAAAATCTCACCGCTTTTGTCTTTGCTTACCCTCATTTTGTTCCAACGTTCAAACCATTTTTACGCTACAATAATGTCATTCAACAAAATGACTTTTGATTATCAACAATGAAAAAACTCAACATTATTTTTGCAGGCACCCCTGATTTTGCCGCAACCCATTTACAAGCCTTGTTAAATTCGGAACATAACGTTATTGCTGTTTATACACAGCCCGATAAGCCTGCTGGACGTGGGAAAAAGCTACAAGCCAGCCCGGTAAAACAGTTGGCGGAAGCACATCATATTCCGGTGTATCAACCGAAATCGTTACGCAAAGAAGAGGCTCAGGCGGAGTTACAGGCGTTAAACGCTGATGTGATGGTTGTGGTGGCGTATGGCTTAATTCTGCCAGAAGCGGTGTTAAAAGCACCGAAATATGGTTGCTTAAATGTTCACGGTTCGTTGTTACCGCGTTGGCGTGGGGCTGCACCTATTCAGCGTTCAATTTGGGCCGGTGATACGGAAACGGGCGTGACCATTATGCAGATGGATATTGGCTTAGATACGGGCGATATGTTGCATAAGGTGACGACACCGATTTTACCAACGGAAACGTCCGCCAGCTTGTATGCCAAACTTGCCGAGCTTGCACCGCCAGCTTTGCTTGAGGTATTAAACGGTTTAACAAGCGGTCAGTTTAAGCCTGAAAAACAGCAAGACGAGCAAGCGAACTACGCTGAAAAATTGACGAAAGAAGAAGCAAAATTAGATTGGCATATGACCGCTTGTCAGCTTGAGCGTAATATCCGAGCCTTTAATCCTGCCCCGATGGCATATTTAACCTTGATGGTGAATGAAGTGGAAGAGCGGATAAAAGTGTATCAAGCTGAGGTTCTGCCACATCAAGAGAAAGCGGTCGGCACGGTGTTGGCGGTGGATAAAAACGGTATCCAAATTGCCACTCAACAAGGTGTGTTAAATATTACCCAACTTCAGCCGGCAGGCAAGAAACCGATGTCCGTACAAGATTTCTTAAACGGTCGGGGAGACTGGTTTAAAGTAGGAAGCGTTCTCTAATGAAAAAACATTCCGCTCGTGCCGTTGCAGCACAGATTATTTTACAGGTGTTGGATCAGGGTAAATCCCTTTCAACCTTGATCCCCGAAGCACAATCGCAACTCGACGCTAAGGATTTAGCGTGGGTACAAGAAACGACCTTTGGTATTTGCCGTGTTTTGCCCCGTTTGGAAGCGATTATCAAATTATTGGTGGAAAAACCGCTGAAAAACAAAACTCGCTTGGTGCATTGTTTGCTTTTGGTGGGCTTGTATCAGTTACTTTATATGCGAGTACCGCCCCACGCTGCGGTAGATGAAGTGGTTAATGCGACAAAAACGTTAAAGTTGGATAGCTTTCGAGCCTTGACTAACGGGGTGCTTCGCCGTTTTTTGCGTGAGCAAGAAGCAATTTTGGCGAAGGTGGATAAACATTGGCAAACGCTACACCCTGAATGGTTGGTGAATAAGCTGAAAAAAGCCTATCCGAATTGGCGAGAGATTGTCGATGCGAATAACCAAAAACCGCCGATGTGGATTAGGGTTAATGCTCAACGGACTAACCGAGCGGACTATGTGGCATTGTTAGGCGATCTTGCAAAAAACCACGAAGAAGCGACCGCTTGTGTGCCTGATTGTGCGGTTTTATTAGATAAAGCGGTGTCGGTAAGCCAGCTTCCCCACTTTGAGCAAGGTTGGGTGACAGTGCAAGATGCACACGCACAATGGTCTGCCGAATTACTTGATGCACAAAATGGCGAGTTGATTTTAGATGCCTGTGCAGCGCCGGGGGGCAAAACGACCCATATTTTAGAAAAAGCACCGCAAGCAAAAGTGATTGCGTTAGATATTGAAGAAGCCCGTTTAGTTCGGGTTAAAGAGAATTTAGCCCGTTTAAACCAAACGGCAACGGTGATTTGCGGTGATGCCAGCCAGCCGGAACAGTGGCTTACAAGCGGTGAGATGTTCGATAAAATTTTACTTGATGCCCCTTGCTCTGCAACGGGGGTAATCCGTCGTCACCCAGATATTAAATGGCTACGCAAAGAAGAGGATATTGCTGAGTTGGCGGAATTGCAGGGAAAAATTCTCAAAGCACTTTGGGCAAGGCTCAAACCCAACGGCGTGTTGTTGTATGCCACTTGTTCTGTGTTACCGGAAGAAAACAGTCAGCAAATTCAGCACTTTCTAGCACAAACCCCAGAGGCTAAATTAGTCGAAATCAATGTGGGCGGTGAGCAATGTTTAATGAAACAGTTCTTTCCTAAATCAGAGGAAGGAGATGGATTTTTCTATGCGAAGTTAGTGAAACAGGCGTAATACGGTGAGTGAGCAATGAAAATCATCATTTTAGGTGCAGGGCAAGTGGGGGCGACGCTTGCAGAAAATTTAGCAAATCATGATAACGATATTACGATTATCGATCATGATCAGAGCCGTTTAATTCCATTGCAAGATAAGCATGATTTACGAGTGATCACAGGAAATGTAGCTTCGCCCCGTATTCTAAGGGAAGCTGGGGCAAGTGATGCAGATCTACTTGTTGCCGTCACGAATAACGATGAAAGCAATATGATTGCTTGCCAGATTGGCTATACCTTATTCCATATTCCGACCAAAATTGCTCGTATTCGTAATGCGGATTATGTACGAGAAAGAGAAGCCTTATTTAACGATGATGTGCTGCCGATTGACCACATCATTGCACCTGAATTGTTGGTAACTCAAGAAATTCTGAGACTAGTGGATTACCCTGGTGCCTTGCAAATTGCACATTTTGCTAATGATTTGATTAGTTTAGTCAGCTTAAAAGCATATTATGGCGGTCCATTAGTTGGTTATCCTGTTTCGGCATTAAGCGATCATTTACCGCATATTGAAGCTCGAATTGTCTCAATATTCCGCCATGAAAAAGCCTTTATTCCACAAGGATCGACCATCATTGAAGCGGGTGATGAAGTCTTTTTTGTGTGTGCAACGCAACATATCAAAGCGGTTATGGCGGAATTACAACGCTTAGAAAAGCCCCATAAACGTGTGATGATAGTGGGCGGTGGTAATGTTGGCACGGCACTTGCGAAAGCGTTGGAAGATAAATGTAGTGTAAAACTGATCGAACGTAATCAAGAACGTGCTGAAAAATTGGCGGCAAAACTTTCCAAAACCTTAGTGTTATGTGGCGACGCGTCCGATCAAGAGCTGCTATTTGAAGAACATATTGAGAATATTGATTTATTTTTGGCTTTAACGAGCGATGATGAGGCGAACATTATGTCGTCTTTGTTAGCAAAACGACTTGGAGCGAAAAAAGCGATTGTACTCGTTCAGCGTATGGCGTATTTACATCTAATTCAAGGCGGAACTATTGATATTGCCCTTTCGCCACAACAAGCCACCATTTCCGCTTTATCGAGCCACGTCAGAAAAGGGGACATTGTGCATGTTGCTTCGCTTAAACAAGGATTGGTTGAAGGTATAGAAGTTATTGCCCATGGCGATCAAGATTCATCTAAGGTTGTTGGGCGTAAAATTAGTGAGTTAAAATTACCACAAGGGGCGATTGTTGGCGCAATCATGCGGCAAGGGGATGTGATGATCGCCCATAAATCGACGGTCATTGAAGATGGCGATCATGTCATTGTTTTTGTTAATGATAAGAAGCAGTCAGCCGAAGTTGAGAAGTTATTCCAATTAGGTGCGTTTTTCTTATAACGACAAGCGGTCACATTTTGCAAAAAAATTGCAGAAAGTGACCGCTTGTATTAAACATTACACTTTCGCTAATTCAGCACGCATTTGATCAATCACCGCTTTGTAGTCAGGTTGATCAAAAATCGCAGAGCCTGCAACAAACATATCAGCCCCTGCTTCTGCAATTTCAGCAATATTATTCACTTTCACACCACCATCGACTTCCAAGCGAATATTAAATCCGCTTGCATCAATGCGACGACGAACTTCACGTAATTTATTAAGTGTAGATGGAATAAATGCTTGCCCACCAAATCCAGGGTTAACTGACATTAATAAAATTACATCAACTTTATCCATCACATAATCTAAGTAGCTTAACGGTGTTGCTGGATTAAACACCAAGCCTGATTTACAGCCATGATCACGGATTAATTGCAATGAACGGTCGATATGTTCTGTCGCTTCTGGGTGGAAAGTAATGAAGTCTGCCCCTGCTTTTGCAAAGTCAGGGATTAAGCGATCAACAGGTTTTACCATGAGGTGAACATCAATCGGGCAAGTAATGCCGTAATCTCGTAGGGCTTTGCAAATTGCAGGACCGAACGTCAAATTCGGCACATAGTGGTTGTCCATTACATCAAAATGAATTAGGTCTGCGCCTGCTTTTAGTACTTCTGTGACATCATCGCCTAAGCGAGCGAGATCAGCAGAAAGAATAGAGGGTGCAATAAGATAAGGTTGTTTTGCCATGGTGGATCTCCTACTTACAAACTCGTTATAGCCTAGCATATTTATACTAAATAAACTTCGATCCATTTCGCAATTTTTCTATTTGAGCTTGCTTGAGATGAAAAAATAATAAAAACCATAAAAAAATTATAGCTTTTTAGTTTGATTTCAGGCAGAATTATTCCCATATTTAATTTATGGTTTTAAGTCTGACTATTTGACTAGGAGAATATATGAAAAAAGGGATTCACCCTGAAAATTATCGTGAAGTGTTATTTTACGACGGTAGTGTGCAACAAGGCTGGATTATCCGTTCTTGTGCGGCAACTAATAAAACAATGGTATGGGAAGATGGTAAAGAGTATCCACTTTATCCGTTAGATACGTCTTCTGCTTCTCACCCTGTTTATACGGGTAAACGTCGTGAAGCAAATACTGAAGGACGTGCAAGCAAATTCAATGAACGCTTTAAAGGCATTTCGAGCTTAACGAAAAAATAAGAAATAAAAGGGGACAAAATGAAAATTTTAAATTCGCTTAAATCAGCGAAATCACGCCACCCAGATTGCCAAGTGGTGCGTCGTAAAGGTAAGCTTTATGTGATTTGTAAAACGAATCCACGTTTTAAGGCTCGTCAGAGATAATTCTAAATCATTATAAAATAAAATAGATAGCGGTGAAGATTAAACCATCTTCACCGCTTTTTTATTGATTTTTGTCAAATAAAATGCATAAGATGTATTTTATTTGCATTTTTATGTTTTACAGATGTTACAATATAGCTACAAGTAACCTACTTATTTAGTAAACTATTTTTGGCTAATTTTACAGAAACGACTTTACCTCGCCGTAGCTTTTTGCGTGGACATTTTTTGAAATCACTTCAGGACGAAAAAGTGGCTCAGCAAGGGCATCAAGCCATTCGAGCACCTTGGACCGATCTTGCAAATTTTTTTGATAAATGCACCGCTTGCGATAAGTGTATTGCTGTGTGTGAAACGCAAATTTTAGTGAAAGGGGCTGGCGGTTATCCTGAAGTCAATTTTATGAATGGACGTGGGGAGTGTACTTTTTGTCAGGCGTGTGTGAAGGCGTGTGAAGCCGATGTGTTTCGTTCAACAGATGAGCGAGCGTGGTTTCATTATGTTGAAATTCAGCAAAGTTGTATGACGTTTAGCGGTGTGGAATGCCGTAGTTGTGAAGATAGTTGTGAAAGCCGCGCTATTCGCTTTAAGCGACAAGTGGGGCGAGTGGCAATGCCTGAATTAAATGTGGAAAGTTGTAATGGTTGTGGGGCTTGTATGGCAGTTTGTCCGACACAAGCGGTCACTTTGGTGAGAAATGTCCAAAGCCCTCTCCCTCCGAAAGCCTAAAGGCTTTCTCCTCCCTCTCCCGTAAACGGGAGAGGGACAAAAGAGAGTAATAATGAGAAATGTATCTGATAAATTGAACTATGACGAAGCGGACAACTGGTATGTTTGTAGTCTTGTAGTTCAAGTGAAACCTGAAAAGTTGGACTTGGTGAAGCAAGCCTTAACTGAGTTACCGAATACGGAAATCCACGGGGTGAAACTTGAAGAAAGTAAGCTCGTGGTTGTTTTGGAGTCCAGTTATCAACCTGATTTGGTTGATCGTATGGAAATGATTAAAGATATTGAAGGGGTTATCGTGGTGTCGCTGATTTATAGCCACCAAGATGAAGCTCTTTAATTTGGTATTACCTATTATTTTGTGGGGAATTTATGGAACTCAATCGTCGCGATTTTATGAAAGCGAATGCAGCGGCAGCAGCAGCTCTCGCCGCAGGTATTACGTTACCTGTGAAAAATGTGTACGCTAACGACAATAGCATTAAATGGGATAAAGCACCTTGCCGTTTCTGCGGTACAGGTTGTAGCGTGCTTGTGGGTACGCAAAATGGACGTGTGGTTGCTTCTCAAGGTGACCCTGATGCCGAAGTAAACCGTGGTTTGAACTGTATTAAAGGTTACTTCCTGCCGAAAATTATGTACGGAAAAGACCGCTTAACATCGCCAATGTTGCGTATGAAAGATGGTAAGTACGACAAAAATGGTGAATTTACCCCTGTTTCTTGGGATCAAGCATTCACCATTATGGCGGAAAAATTCAAGAAAGCGATTAAAGAGCAAGGTCCAAATGGCGTGGGTATGTTCACTTCGGGTCAATCAACGATCTTTGAAGGAGTAGCAAAATCTAAACTATTTAAAGCAGGCTTGCGTTCAAATAACATCGATCCAAATGCACGTCACTGTATGGCTTCAGCAGCGGTTGCGTTTATGCGTACCTTTGGTATGGACGAGCCGATGGGTTGCTATGACGATATTGAGAAAGCCGATGCATTTGTGCTTTGGGGATCAAATATGGCGGAAATGCACCCGATCTTATGGTCGCGTATTTCTGATCGCCGTTTATCCAAACAAGATGCAAAAGTTGCAGTTCTTTCTACCTTTGAACACCGTTCTTTTGAACTTGCAGATTTACCTATTATTTTCAAACCGCAAGGTGATTTAGCGATCCTAAACTATGTCGCAAATTACTTAATTCAAAACAATGCGATTGACCAAGACTTTATCCAAAAACACACCAAATTCAAACGTGGTGAAACAGACATCGGTTACGGTCTGCGTGACAACCACCCATTAGAACAAGCGGCTAAAAATGCAAAAACTGCAGGCAAAATGCACGACAGTAGCTTTGAAGAGTTTAAACAGCTTGTTTCTGAATATACCTTAGATAAAGCACACGAATTATCAGGCGTGCCAAAAGATCAGTTGGAAAGCCTTGCGAAAATGTATGCGGATCCAAACTTGAACATCGTTTCATTCTGGACAATGGGCTTTAACCAACACGTTCGTGGTGTGTGGGCAAACCATCTCATCTACAACATTCACTTGCTGACAGGCAAAATTTCTAAACCAGGTTGCGGACCTTTCTCATTAACAGGTCAGCCGTCAGCCTGTGGTACAGCGCGTGAAGTAGGAACCTTTATTCACCGCTTACCAGCAGATTTAGTGGTGACTAACCCTGAACACGTGAAAACGGCAGAAAAATTATGGAAGTTACCAAACGGCGTTATTCAAACTCAAGTAGGCTTACACGCAGTAGCACAGGATCGTGCATTAAAAGACGGTAAACTCAATGCATACTGGATTATGTGTAATAACAATATGCAAGCTGGTCCAAACATTAACCAAGAGCGTATGCCAGGCTGGCGTGATGAACGCAACTTTATTGTTGTGTCAGATCCATACCCAACAGTTTCTGCACTTTCTGCGGACTTAATTCTTCCAACAGCAATGTGGGTAGAAAAAGAAGGGGCTTATGGTAACGCAGAGCGTCGTACTCAGTTCTGGTTCCAACAAGTGAAAGCACCAGGTGAAGCGAAATCTGACTTATGGCAATTAGTGGAGTTCTCTAAATACTTCACCACAGATGAAATGTGGCCAGCAGAAGTATTAGCGGCAAACCCTGAATATAAAGGTAAAACACTATACGACGTGTTATATCGCAATGGTCAAGTGGATAAATTCCAAGTACCAACGGATAAAGCTGATTATATCAATGATGAGTCAACCCATTTTGGCTTCTATTTACAAAAAGGTTTATTTGAAGAGTATGCGGCATTCGGTCGTGGTCACGGTCACGATTTAGCAGACTTTGAAACTTATCATAAAGCACGTGGTTTACGTTGGCCGGTCGTGGATGGCAAAGAAACCTTATGGCGTTACCGTGAAGGCTATGACCCATATGTCAAAGCAGGCGAAGGCGTTGCTTTCTACGGTTATCCAGATAAAAAAGCGATTATTCTTGCTGTACCTTATGAACCACCTGCAGAAGCACCAGATGCGGAATATGATTTATGGTTATCAACAGGGCGTGTACTTGAACACTGGCACTCAGGCTCAATGACCCGTCGTGTACCTGAATTACACCGTTCATTCCCGAATAACTTAGTGTGGATGCACCCAACGGACGCTCAAAAACGTGGTTTACGTCACGGCGACAAAGTGAAAGTAATTTCACGCCGTGGTGAAATGATCTCGCATTTAGATACTCGTGGTCGTAACAAAGTGCCTGAAGGCTTAATTTACACCACCTTCTTCGATGCAGGTCAGTTAGCCAATAAATTAACCTTAGATGCAACCGACCCAATCTCAAAAGAAACCGACTTCAAAAAATGTGCGGTTAAGGTTGAGAAAGCGTAGTTGCCTAATTCGAAACTCTCTCTCGCTAGCGGGAGAGAGGAGGCAAACAAGCGGTCAGATTTAATCCAAAATTTGCAAATAAGGAACAGGCATTGAAACTCGATCCAAATCGTCGCCAATTTTTAAAAAATGCGACACGCACGGCAGGCGGTGTTTGTGGTGTGGGGATCATCTTAGCCTTACAACAAAACCAAAGCCTTGCTCGACAAGGCGTGGCATTGCGTCCACCAGGTGCATTAGCCGATGATAAAGATTTCACAGCCGCTTGTGTTCGCTGTGGACAATGTGTACAGGCTTGCCCTTACGATATGTTGCATTTGGCTTCATTGCTATCGCCAATGGAAGCAGGAACACCTTACTTTATCGCCCGTGATAAACCGTGCGAAATGTGTCCTGATATTCCTTGCGTTAAGGCTTGCCCAAGCGGTGCGTTAGATCCAAATTTAACGAATATTGATGATGCTCGAATGGGCTTATCAGTTCTGCTTGATCACGAAACCTGTTTGAACTGGCAAGGCTTACGTTGTGATGTGTGTTATCGGGTTTGCCCGTTAATTGACAAGGCAATCACCCTTGAGATGCAACGCAATGATCGTACAGGTAAGCACGCAATGTTTATCCCAACTGTACATTCTGATGCGTGTACAGGGTGTGGTAAGTGTGAAGAAGCCTGTGTGTTGGAAGAAGCTGCAATCAAGGTATTACCAATGTCATTGGCAAAAGGAATGTTAGGTAAACATTACCGACTTGGTTGGGAAGAAAAACAGAAAGTAGGACATTCTCTGCTTGATGAAACCAACCCTGAAGGCATTATTTCCTTACCAACACGCATGCCAGAGGGGGTGAAGTAATGGCAAATTCCCCGAAAGATGCAGGGCTTGAAGCCCGACAAAAGCTCGGTTGGTGGCGAGCCTATCGCTTTTTAATTTTACGCCGACTAAGCCAGCTTAGTGTGGTATTAATGTTCTTAAGCGGTCCGATGTGGAATGTGTGGATCTTAAAAGGGAACTACAGCTCAAGTATGCTGTTTGATCTTATCCCTTTAACCGATCCACTGATTACCGCAGAAAGCCTTGCCACAGGCTATTTGCCTGAATGGAAGACTTTACTGGGCGCAGCGATTATCGTGGCACTATATGCCTTACTCGCCAGCAAGGTATTCTGTGGCTGGATTTGCCCTGTCAATGTTGTTACGGACTGTGCAGCTTGGCTACGGCGAAAACTGGGGATCCGCCAATCCGCTAAATTACCCCGTTCATTACGTTACGGTATTTTAGCGATGATCTTAGTCGGGTCAGCCATTTCAGGCACATTATTATGGGAATGGATCAACCCTGTTGCCGCACTTGGACGAGTGTTCGTCTTCGGTCTTGGTGCAACGCTTTGGTTGGTGTTAGCGGTTTTCTTATTTGATTTATTGATTGTGGAACACGGTTGGTGCGGGCATCTCTGTCCAATCGGAGCGACCTACGGCTTAATCGGTGCCAAAAGCATTGTACGAGTAGGGGTTGTTGATCGTGCGAAGTGTGATCGCTGTATGGATTGCTTCCACGTTTGCCCTGAACCACAGGTACTACGCTTACCCTTAAACGGTAAACCCGAAGATAGCCAAATAGTGTTATCTAAAGATTGTATTAGTTGCGGACGTTGCGTTGATGTCTGTGCAGAAAATGTATTTAGTTTTACAACACGTTTTGAACGTGAACGGAGTGAAAAATGAAAAAATATCTCGCCCTATTATTAATCGCAGTAACAGGTGTGGCCTTTGCGAATGTGGAAAAAGTCCCGTCAAGTCCAGATAAAGGTGTTGAAGCGATTGAGCCAGCTTTCCACAATATGCCAAAAGACGAAGGAAAGTTACCGCTTAGCTATGTGAACCAACCCCCAATGATCCCACATAGCATTAAAGGCTATCAAGTGACCAAAAACACCAACCAATGTTTAAACTGCCACGGCGTAGAGAACTATCGCACCACAGGTGCGCCACGTATTAGCCCAACACACTTTATGGATCGTGATGGCAAAGTGACTGGTGACACATCACCACGTCGTTATTTCTGCTTACAATGCCACGTTCCACAGGCAGATGTTGATCCAATTATCGAAAACAAATTTGAACCGACCAAAGCATTTGGGGGTAAATAATGTTTAAGCTCATCAAGAAATTTTGGACGTGGTTTAAAACTCCAAGCAAAATCGGTGTCGGTTTCCTCATTGTTGTCTCTGCTATCGGTGGTATTTTATTTTGGGGTGGTTTTAATGTTGGCTTAGAGCATACTAATACGGAAGAATTCTGCTCAAGTTGCCATATGAACGACGTTGTACCTGAGTACCGAGCTTCTGCTCACTACTCAAACCGTAGTGGTGTCAAAGCAGACTGTGCGGATTGCCACTTACCACACGAATTTATTCCAAAATGGACACGCAAAATTGTTGCTTCCCGTGAAGTATTTGCTCATCTGACGGGCAAAGTGGACACTAAAGAGAAATTCGAAGCTCATCGCTTAGAAATGGCTCAACGTGAATGGGCGAGAATGAAAGCTAACAATTCACAAGAGTGCCGTAACTGCCATAACTTCAGCGATATGGACTTCACCCAACAAAAAGGCGTTGCGGCAAAAATGCACGCAATGGCTGAACAAGAAGGTAAAACCTGTATCGACTGCCATAAAGGAATTGCTCACCAGTTGCCAAATATGCACGGGGTGAAATCCGGTTTCTCTTCAGAGAAATAAGAGATACAAGCGGTTAGATTTGTAAAAAAATTTGCAAATCTGACCGCTTGATTATTGGTATTATTTATTCCTTCCATTGGAACATCCCTCAAATTTCAGTAGAATAAGCCATCTATTCTTTATCTATTCTATCCATGACACCAAAACGCAAACGCCCAACGCTTCAACATATTGCCGATCATTTGGGGATCACAAAAATGACGATTAGCCGTTATTTGCGTAATCCAGAATCTGTGGCTTATGAAACAGGGTTGCGTATTGCGGAGGCGATTACGGAATTTGGCTATATTCCCAATCGAGCACCTGATATTTTATCGAATGCTAAAAGTCGAGCCATTGGGGTGTTGGTGCCCTCTTTAACTAACCAAGTGTTTGCCGATGTGATCAAGGGCATTGAATTAGTTACCGATAAGGCGGGTTATCAAACAATGCTAGCTCACTATGGGTA